>NZ_VDHF01000099.1:0-26057 GCF_006228025.1 Testudinibacter crocodili | reverse complement strand
ATTTGTAAATATTTAACGAGTTATTATCGTGTAAAGTAAAATTTATTAGATAAAAAAGCAAATAGCGCTGTTAACATTATAATCGTTATGTGATACAGATCACAATAATAAATCCTATTTCAGGGATAAAACACCATTTGAAAAAGTTCCCGTCTATTTTGTATAAAAATATAAATTATCGTTATGCGGAACAATAAGAGAAGTGAACGGCTTATTTTTCGTATAAAATCCATTAAACTTACCCTGCTAGACATTATCCTATCGTGTAATATATATCAACAACCCTACACTTCCTCATTTAAATCAAATAATTACACCAACAACCCAAGCAAAAACAACAGCGAAATTCCCATTTCAATCAGCCCGATTTGCTTTGGATTGAGCCGTTTACGCGGCATCAGCCACACCGGTATAATTATCGCTCTGAGCAAAGCCGGCACAAAGCAAAGTGCGGTTCGCAGGTCAAAATAGCCTATCGCCAACACGCATAATAGATGAAAAATCATCGAGGCTTGCAAGTAGCGCGGATCTTTGCGCTCGCGCAGAATGCTTTTCACATACAGCGTGATGCCGACAAAAAATAGGCTGGGATAGAGCAAAACCAACATAATTTGGCGATCAAAAGTGCGGTCAGCAAAATAATATGCCGCCATGCCAGCAATAGCGAAAATCGCAATCGCCGCCAAATCATTGCCCAGCGCGCGCTCGTTTTTTTGCTTCACATAATAGATATTCAACAATCCGAACGGCAGCATCGCCAATAAAAAATACAGCAGTTGCCAGTTATGCCACAATGCCGGAAGAGAAAATAAAAGTGCGGTCAGCCCGTAGCCGATTGCCCAAGTGCGGTTTTGCGTCAAATTCCGTCCTTTGAACAGATTAAAAAACGGATAGGTGAACAGATACAGACAAGCCCACGCCAGCAATAAAAAAGCGTGCTGCCAAACAATCATCGGTGATGACAACATGCCGTATAAAAACGGCAGCAATGCCATCACGATTGCACCGTGTTGGTTGGAAATCACCAGTTTCATTTTGCACCGGAATTTGTTTTTTTCTGTTTTAACGAAGCAAAAAATGTCGCCAAAATCGGGCCGGAAACATTGTGCCAAAAGCTGAATACCGCACTTGGCACCGCCGCCAGCGGATTAAAGTGTGCATTTGCCAACGCCGCCCCTAAGCCGGAATTTTGCATGCCGACTTCAATCGAAATCGCTTTGCTGTCATAAGTACTCAGGTTAAATAATTTGGCAGTGAAAAAACCGATCAAGTAGCCCAAACCATTATGTAGCACCACAATGCCGAAAATAATCAAGCCTGATTCTATGATTTTATCTTTGCTGACCGCCACCACGGCCGACAGAATCAACACAATCGCCACCACTGAAAGCAGCGGCATACTTTGGCTCAGCTGCGCCATTTGTTTTTTGAACAAGGCACGCACCACCAAACCCAAGAAAATCGGGAACAGCACCATTTTTAACACCGAGACAAACATGGCAGCAGCATTGATATCCAGCCACTGGCTTGCCAAAATATAGAAAACCGCAGGGGTTAAAATCGGTGCCAGCAAGGTTGAAATGGTCGTGCAAGCCACTGAAAGTGCGGTATTGCCACGTGCTAAATAGGTCATCACATTGGACGACGTTCCGCCCGGACACGAGCCGACCAAAATCACCCCAATCGCCAAATCCGTCGGCAAAGCAAAGCCTTTTGCCAAACCGAAAGCAATCGCCGGCATAATCACAAACTGGCTGACCACCCCGATCAAGACCGATTTCGGATGTTTAAACACCTCGCCGAAATCATTGAACGTCAACGTGATCCCCATCCCGAACATCACGATGCCGAGCAAATACGGAATATAACTGACAAAAGGCGAAAAATAAGCCGGAAATTGAAAGGCTAAAAAGGCAAACAGTAAAACCCAAAGCGCAAAGGTTTTGCTGACAAAATGGTTAATCTTGAGTAAGGTTTGCATGGAAAATCTCTTTAAATGAAAAGAGGTTGACCATAACAAAACTTTTAGATGATTTCAATTCTCACTAAGGGGCATTTTTCTGCAAATGCGTTTACGTTCGGCTAAAGTGCCAGCAGCATTTCATACTATGATATACCGCCGTGTTTGAATGCTGACGGTTTGAGATAGCGATAACCGAATTTTTCATAAAAACGGATATACTCCGCTTTGCACATCAGATAAATCGCCTGTTTCCGTCGACACCGCATCAGCTCGATAAACTGCTGCATTAAGCGCACGGAATAGCCACGCCCCTGATAATGCGGGTCGACCACCACCGACATAATCACCACATTCGGTGCGGCTGGGTCATGTCCAATTAGTTGTTTAAATTGTTCATCGGACATCACCACGTTTTCGGCACACCCACTATTGATAAAACCAATAATCCGATTCCCCGTTTCTATCAACAGAAAACCATCTGGATATTGTGCTATCCGCAGTGCGATCTTTTCACGACTCGCCGCTTCATCTGAGGCATAAGCAGTTGATTCAATTTCAAAACAACGATCAATATCTGCTATTGTAGCCTGTCTAAATGTCAGCACAGGGTCTTCCTCCGAGTTAGAATCTGTTGATGTTTATTTACCGATACAAAACGAGCTGAAAATATTGCTTAACAAATCATCGGACGTGAATTGCCCGGTGATTTCGCTTAATGCGTCTTGCACCATACGCAGCTCTTCTGCCAGCAGTTCGCCTGCATGAAATTGGGTCAGTTGGATATGTCCGCTTTGCAAGTGTTCGCTGGCGACTTGCAACGCTTCCAAGTGGCGACGGCGGGCAAGAAAACCGCCTTCGGTTACCGTTTGGTAACCCATCGACTGCTTCAGGTGATCACGCAGCAACTCAATACCGCACTTGGTTTTGGCTGACAAACGGATAGTGGTGTAGCCGTCATGTTGTTCAATTCCTTCCGTTTCGCTGCTCAAATCGGCTTTATTACGGATCACCGTGATCGGCATCGACGTCGGTAAACGCTCGATAAATTCCGCCCAGATTTTATGCGGATTCAACTCCTGCGTGGTGGTGCTGTCGATCATCAACAGCACATGATCCGCCTGTTCGATCTCTGCCCAAGCACGATTGATACCAATGCGCTCCACTTCATCGGTCGCTTCACGCAAACCGGCGGTGTCGATAATATGCAGCGGCATACCATCGATATGGATATGTTCACGCAACACATCACGGGTCGTGCCGGCAATATCGGTGACAATCGCTGCTTCGCGCCCGGCAAGGGCATTCAGCAAGCTGGATTTACCAGCATTCGGACGTCCGGCTATCACCACTTTCATGCCTTCTCGCAATAGCGCACCCTGTTTTGCCTCAGACTGCACGCTGCTTAATTGTTGGATAATTTGCTTCAGGTGTCCTTCAACTACACCGTCCGCCAGAAAATCAATCTCTTCATCGGGAAAATCAATCGAGGCTTCCACATAAGTCCGCAGATAAATCACCGCATCAACCAACTGATTGACTTTATTAGAAAACTCCCCTTGCAACGATTTCAATGCCGAGCGTGCCGCCTGTTCCGAACTGGCATCAATCAAATCGGCAATCGCTTCCGCCTGCGCCAGATCCAGTTTATCGTTTAAAAATGCCTGTTCGGAAAATTCCCCAGGACGGGCAATACGAATCCCGTCTAGCTGCAAAATTCGTTTTAGCAGTAAATCCAGTACGACTTGTCCGCCGTGGCCTTGCAGTTCCAGCACGTCTTCACCGGTAAAAGAGTTCGGTGCTTTAAAATACAATGCAATGCCTTGATCCAATACCGTGCCGTCGCTGTCTTTAAACGGCAGGTAGTCGGCAACACGCGGTTTCGGGCACTTGCCCAGCACCGCTTGTGCCACCGCAACCGCTTTAGGGCCTGAAACCCGCAAAATCCCGATTCCGCCGCGGCCAGGTGCCGTGGCTTGGGCGACAATGGTTTCTTTATTCATAAATATTCCTTGCTACAGAATAGAACAAACCGCACTTCTGGATAAAAGTGCGGTTTTAGACCGTTAACAAAGGTTAAAATACACGATTAATATTGTAAAAGTAGGGGGGATTAACTATCCGCCCGAACCGAATTTTGTATTTTCCCTTTATTGATTAAGTGCTTATGCCGCACTTCGCAAACGGGCGGATATACAATCCGCCCCTACCTTGCCTCATCAAAGATCTGTGTCAATAATCTGAAACCGCACTTTCAACGTAAGGTGCGGTTTTCACCTAAATTTAACGATAAAGATAGCAGATTTTCAATTTAATTGAAGCCTATTTTATGATGATAATGCAGATAAACTCTGTTTTAAAATGGTTAATACGGTTTCAGCCCCCGCACGATTCGGGTTAATTCGGATAGTTCGCTTTTCTAATCCCGGATCGGATTGACGAAAAGTGCCGGAAACACGATAAAACAAGGGTGGAACTTCATATTTTGATTCGGCTCCCACCGGATAAGGTAATGCACCAAACCGAGGGGCGGTTTGTAATACCTGCTCAGCAATTTCATCAAAAAATTCAACAATTAATACTTTTGATTGCGCATTGGCTAAAAATGCCGACTTCACTTGTGGAACAGCCCCGTTATTAAGCCGTTCAACTAATTCATCATTGACCTGTGCCTGAACCGCTTGCATCACAGGCGCAAAAACCAGCCCACGCAATACTTCCATCGCCAAATGCCCCTGAATTTGGCAACCACCTGAATAGTGCGATTGTCGAATTTTTATGATTGTGGCTGAATCACCGACAATAACGCCAACACCTTCAGGCCCAAATAATTTAAAACTGGAAAAGGTGGACAAGGTCGCCCCTAATTCACAGCCAATATTCATCACTTTCATCACTGCATAATTATCATCGACCAAAGTCGGAATATTTTTTTCCTGACAACATGTAAGGATCTGCGCCAAATCGAAACTGTCCTGTGGTTGCTGCCTTGTATGTTGAATCAATACCGCCTGTGGTTGAAAATGCGCCAATGCCATTTGGAATTGCGCTGCTTGATTAAAATCAGCTTGAACAACCTCTAAACCCATCAGTTCAAAGGTGGTTTTCGTCGTTGGATACACGGGTGCGGTGTGGATCAAAATCCGTTGATTGGCTTTCAATAATGCCGCCAATCCTTCGCGAATCGCACCACTGCCAGCGCCTTGCACCAAAACAGCAGCTTCGGCTTGAAAAAAATCAGCGATGGCATTTTCGACCAAAAAGGTGGTTTTCGGTTGATTCAAACCGCACTTTAAGCCGAGATCAGCGCCAAGCAAAAATTCGCCATCGGTAAAATGGCGTGTAATTGCCGCGACTAACTCAAACTGCTTTTGCATGGCTTGAGATAACGTTAGGCTTTGAAGTGGAAAAGTTTTCATCGATTGTCCTCAATTTATTGCCGTTCTACTGCAAAATACGGTTTGGATTGTGCTGTAAAATAATTTCAATATCCGCTTCCGTCACTCCTCGCTCAAATAATAACGGGATAAACTGTTCGAATAAATAAGCATAACCAATGCCGCCATTTGCTCTCAAGTGCGATTTGCGCGTGATATCCACTGAAAGCAATAACTGTTGCTGATAACCGCACTTGACTGCCTGACTGAATAAATCTGCTCTAAGCTCATCCGACTGATAATTTAACTTTCCAATCGTATCGAATTCAACATAAGCCCCCCGATCTAACAGACGGAACAGATAATCCCGATCACCGGCTAAATCAGTATGCCCAATGATAACTCGGTCTGAATTCAGTCCCATTTGTACAAACAAATCTAATTGTTCTTCGCCAAAACGTCCTAATGATGTGTGCGTTGTCACATATTTATCCGTTGCCAATGCCGCGAGCGCTGCCGCTTGTAATAAACGGTGTTCATCTGGATTAATTCCCTCAAATCCGCTGCCCACTTCACCGATAATGCGGGCTTTGCGCCCGCTATTTTCAATCCCCTGCTCAATTTCATCAATAAAACGTTGTGCTATTTGTTCAATCGTTTGTTGGTAAAACCAATCCGGCAAAAAAGGGGTTTTATAACAACCGGTTGCAGAAATAATCTCGATGCAACTTTGCAGTTGAACCTGCTCTACATAGGGAATATTACGCCCCATGCCGATATTGGTAACATCAACAATGCGTTCAACCCCCAATGTTTTCAGGTATTTAAACTCCTCAACCATTAACTCAAAACTATTCAGCAGGCAGTCATCATTGTTTTTGACTTTTGATAAATCCAAATAGATATGTTCGTGCATTAAGGTGTAGCCCATCATTCCTCCTACGACAATCCGACGATACTCAATATATTGGCAACAATACCAACAATGATCGTTGCGACTGGTCCAATTGCCATTTCAACTAATGGGCGTTTTGAAGTGCGGTTGAGCAAGTAAATTCCGGCAACAATCATAAAACCCATACCTGGTAAAATCGCATTGGAAGCGATCATTCCGCCAACCAATAAAGATATTTCCAGCATTTTGGTAATCGCAGTACGAATATGATCACCGCAGGCTTTTACACCGGGATATTTATCTAACCACAATGCGAGTTGCGCCAAAAACCGCACTTCTGCCAACATAATCACTACACCGGCAATAAAGGCTAAAATCGGATTATCCAACGCTAATCCTGCCACAAAGACAAATTTCATACCATCCGGCGAATAGACACCGGTTGCAATTGCCGTTGTGCCGACCAACGGAATAAATCCAATCGCTCTTGCCAGTGAGACTAAGGCCGCACTGGTCTGCTGATCTTGCGCCATCAATTGTAGCGAGACCGGACCTTCGGCTAATAAGCTGAAGGACATGGTTGCCGCCACTGCGGTCAAGCCACCACTTAATGAAAGGAGCAACCAATTTTTTTGAATACGTTTTACACGCTCAGAGAACAAACCCAGTAATATTGCATTACTGCCCTTTTCACCGTCCGCTAAGGGTTTTGCTTTTTCACGCATGGCAAAATAAAACATCGCAATCATTGAAAATAGCAACGCAACCCCATTCGGATCGATTTTCACCGGTTTCAAGACCTCATCGCTAAACTGAATTTCACCAAAGGATTTGGTTAAGGCATAGCCGATCACTGTTGCAATTAACACCCAAATACCTTTTTTATAACCATATTGATAAGACACCACCAATGCCGGGAAAATAGCAAAACAGGCAACAATCGGATCACCCACTTTACTCAGTGAACTAATAAAATTCACCGGCATCATCGCAAACAATTCCACAACTGATTTTAAACCGACCATTAAACCCAGTGCATAAATTGCGCCTAAAACCCCGGAAAGGATAAATCCTTTGCGATTATCCGGTGTCCATGTGCCGATAACATCTGTACCTAACAACAAACTATGCACGAGAATAATCGGGGCGGTGAGCGAAAAGGGAATGCCAAATCCAATCACTAATCCGAAACTCAGTGCAAAACTGGTTGCAGCAAGGGCCTTTCTGCTCATTCGCCCTTCAACATATTCCGGTACTAACGGACGCAATCCATCATGAAAAACGGCAATACTGCGGTTTGCCATCATGGCGGAAATTGCGCCGATAACCGCCATCAACATCAAATGCTGCAATGGGATTTCCATTAATTTAGCTAAAACTTCCATAGGTTACTCCTTCAACTCGTGTCTGAAAGACTGAATTGATTCTCAGGACATTACCACAAACCTGAATGTCAATATGGGTCTCTTTCGTTCATTATCATGATCCGTTTTTTGCGACTAACAAGCTCACCACAAGGGGCACAATGCTGCCAATATCTTGTGCCGTAAAACCAAACGCGACTTTGCCTGAATGTACCGCTTGTGCAATTTCATTATCTGATAAAATTTTGCCGGGCATACCCAATGTGACACAACGCCCAGCCCCTAAAATGGCGATAGCCATGGCTAAAGCGCCACCACCACCGGTATTACAAGCGCCAAAATAGTAATCGGCACTGCCAGACTGAATTGCCATCGCCGCTTCAATATCATTCAGCACGGCAATTTCAACAATTTGCCTTTGTTTCATAAATTCATCGGCTAGTGCTGCTGCCAATGCCTCTTTTTCAATTTGTCCACCTACGACAATTTTCATTTAGCCTCCTGATTTCATACAATCGATAAGAAACGATGTTCCATTTTCTGTTGTTTGCGCTGCAAAAAAATCACATACCGAAGCACCGACATCAGATAAAGTGGAACGCTCCCCTAGGTAATATCCTTGCTGTTGCTGCCGATAAACCAATAGCGGCACTTTTTCTCGTGTATGTCGGCTATGTCCGATAGTCGGATCATTACCGTGATCTGCCAATACAACGAGATAATCCTGTGGCTTCATCGCCGCCATAATTTTCTCAAGCCAACGATCAACCACTTGTAAACGATCCGCATAACGCGCCACATTTTGTGCGTGTCCGGCAAGATCCGTTTCTTGAATATTGGTGCAGATAAAACGGCTGCCGCTCTGTTGCACATGTTTTAGGGTTAGTGCGAGGATTTCATCCGAATCGACCAATTGTCTATAATTAACCCCGTCACTGTTCTCAACAATATCAGCGACTTTCCCGATTAATACCGTCGGAATGCCTTGCTGCTGCAATAAGTAAGGCGCTTGCGTTTTTGCCTCAACGCCATAGCCCAGATGGGCGACTTGGAATCCATTATCATATGCACCGGATTTTGGTGCGTTTACGCCAATATATTTTCCTTGTTTTGTCTCGATTGCCGCAAGAATGCGACTGCTCTCTCGCAATAAGCCACCAAAAGCAATGACCCGTCCGACATTGGCAATCTCTCGCACCACTTTCCCGACATTGACGATGGCATCAAAGCCTACCGCACTAATATTGCCGGTAATATTATAGACTTGCCCCAAATCCGCTTCTAAATTGTCGCCAATCGCAATGTGTCCGTTCACCCACAACAGGGGTAAACCTTCACGAAAAATCCGTTCAACCTGGTAGCCCTGCTTTATTAAATGGTTCTCTATTGGATCAATCATTTCAATAAATGGGACAATTAAAGGCTGCTTAGGCTTGCTCCCCATAATTTCCTGATGCCCCATAAAGGTATCGCCACCTTGATGTTGTAACAATGCCGTTCCATAAACCGCACGTTGTGAAAATGTCATCGGCGAATAACACTTTCCCAATACATTCATCAACCCCAATTTTTCCAACATCGGTAAATATAATTGTGGGCTTTGTTGCAGAATATGCTCACACGTATTTGCACCAATATCTTGCGGACGAACTTGTGCCACATCAGGCATTTCTCCTACACCAAAGCTGTCAATCACAAGTACAATAAATTTTTTATCCTCCATATTCCCCTCTAATTGGATTGCCTAGACTGTCATAAATATCAATAATATAAGGTTCACCATTGCTATGGTGATCGATTAAGACAACATCACTACGCGTCACAAAAATTTGGCTACGAAAACACATAATCACAGGTTCGCCAACGGAAAAATGCCCTTGTAACGACAAGGTATAATCAATATTATCATTTGCGAAAGGCAAAAGTGCGGTTCGACTTAAATCCTCGCCGACCAGTGCAGTTTGTGCATTTCCGCGACGATAATAGCCACCGCCAAAACAATAGGAATGACCACTAAATTGATGTGAAATTTCACTCAGATACAGCATCGCAATGGCTTCAGGCTGATCCCCTGCTACATTTAGAGGAATAGTTCCGGTTAGAGCATGCCCTGGTTCTGCGTGAGTTGCTCCCATCTCTGCCAACAGAGGAAACCCATTAATGCAAGTAGAAGACGGCGCATTGATTTGCGTTACACGAATCGCACATTGTTCTAAAATTTGCTTGGCCTTAATTAAGGTATAAAAATTGTGCGTCGCCGCTAATCGCTGCTGATTCTCATCAAACAATAAGCAGGGAAAATGTGTCACGCCAACAATTTGAACAAAAGCCAATCGTTTAACCCGCTCGACAAAATCGGTTAAATCCGATAAATAAATGCCACTTTCTTGACCGGGATAAAAAACATCGCCATCCGCACACACCTTAATCAACAGTGGCTGTGTTTTTCCTAACTGGGCGGCGACTTTTGCTATCTGCTGCACTTTTTCAAATGAATAAACCGTGATCACTTCAGGTTGCTGTTCTAAGACTTGTTTAAGCATCGCTGTCGGCGTTTGCACCAAATGCCCGAGATGAGCAACAGGCAATTGATACGAGTAATAATGACGTGCCTCTTTATAATCAACGGCGACCATCCCCGCAAATCCCAATTCCAGCAAACGTTGCGATAAATAGGGATTGCGCCCAAATTGCTTTGCCATCAAATAAAGCGAAATATCATATTGTTTAGCACAGTTAAGCAATTTTTCGCCATTGTTCAAGACTTGCCCCACATCAATAATATAACTATCTGGCAAGATCGTTCCGCTTTTCCATAATTTGAGGGCACTGGCAATCAAACGGGGATTTTGTTTTTTTAATGCTGATATAAACATTTTCAATCCTCATTTTCTTGAAGATTTGACTTGAAATAATTGGCTTGCACTAAGCTAAGGCTATACCAATTCGCAATCAGATAGCTATTTTCAGATTCAGGAATAACCAAATCGGGAAATTCAGATTGAATCAAGGCTAACATATTATGATGATAAGCAATCAACTGCGGATATACCTCACTGGATTGAATTTCTTGCATGCTCTCAGCATCTAAGCCGACGGTTTCAATATTATTTTGACGGATTCGCATTAATGCCATGGCAAGGTGAGTTAATAACATTTCAACTTGCAGCATCTTACAATCTATTCCCGATTGCAGTAACTGCTGGCGAACCTGTGATATAAGATGTAAAACACGTTTATCAATTATATTTGCCTGATACAAAATCTCAAATCGTTGCATAATTTATCCTTAGGGTCTGTTGATCTTTTAAGTATATTATTTGAGCTAAAACTAATCCTTTTAGCCTAGCACGGCAAAGCCGTACTAGGTTACGCATAGATCAGCCGCTTTGCGGCTGTTTCAGAGAGGCAAAGCCTCTCATCAATGCTTAACCGATTGCGACCGTAGGTCGCTGTCGGATAAAATCACACTCTTTTTGCTTGATTTATAAACACAAAAGATCAACAGACCCTAGTATGACGGCTCTATTTTTTCATTGAATACTAATTGTTGATGTTGCAAAATCATTTCACGATCTGCATACAAATGAAATAATTGCTTAATTTTTTCATTCCCTTTTTTAATTAAAATCACTGCCTCTGTCGCACGATTAAATAACTCATTCTTTTTAAGTGATTTAAAAGTTAAATGATGTTTTTTAAAATCATTTCTATCGCCAATATTCCAAATAACGCCATCAATAATATGATTTTTTAATAGAGAAAAACTGTTGTTATACGTAATAGGAACAATCTCTACTTCTTGTTCAGCAAAATACCATTCAGTGAGTTTCAACTGATCGGGCGAACGAATATCAACCCCAATTTTCTTTAAGGAATTCTCTGGCTCATCACGACAAATCAGCCCATGCTCCTGCACATAAGAACCCGCTCCCAACTGCATCACAATCTCTAATTTATCTTGCTCTAGCCAGTGTTCACAGGCTAAGTGAGAACTTACCGCCAAATCATAAATGCCATTATAAAGACACTCTAATCTCGCTTCAGCGCCACGCATATGGGCAAAATAGAGCGGAATATTTTCAAATTGCAACTTAAGTCCACTTGCCAATCCTTCATATAATTTCGTATAGGGTAATGGCATCACACAAACTAAGCTTGAAATATTTAATAATGTCACCAATTGATGCGGATTAATCTGTTTCAAATAAGAACCCTGACAACCCTTACGCTCTAAATAGATAAACTGGTTACTTTCTAAGGTTTTTAGTGCCTTTTGAATTACCCCGACAGAAATACCAAACTGCTCTGACAAGCGGCTAATGGTTTCAATACGTTGTCCCTGCTCAATATTTAAAAAATACTGCGCCAACTGAAAGAGTGCGATGTAATCTTTTTTTATAAAATCAGTATCAATCATTTTTATCTATAAAGTTCATTTTTTTGAAGATTATAGCGGGTAATAAAAATAAAAAACATGATCCAGCTTACAAAATTAAAAAAAACAAAAAAGGCGTTCTTCTTAGAACGCCTTTTCAAATCCATTACGCAATTAGACTATTTCTTACCGCGCGAATGCAACCCTTTTTTCTCCAAACCACGATAGATTAACTGCTGCTGGATAATCGTGATCACGTTGGAAACCAACCAGTACAACACCAAGCCAGCCGGGAACCATAGGAAGAAGATGGTGAACACTACCGGCATAAAGGTCATGATTTTTTGTTGGGTCGGGTCAGCAACCGGCGTCGGCGACATTTTTTGCAACAAGAACATCGAGCCACCCATCAGCAATGGTAAAATGTAGTACGGATCTTGTGCCGATAAGTCTTGAATCCAGCCGAAGAATGGCGCGTGACGTAGTTCGACCGCTTCCATAAAGGTCCAATATAACGCGATGAAAATCGGCATTTGCAACAGAATCGGTAAACAGCCGCCAAGCGGGTTCACTTTTTCCTCTTTATACATTTTCATCATCTCTTGGCTCATGCGCTGTTTGTCTTCGCCAAAACGCTCACGCAGCTCCTGCATTCTCGGTTGCAGCATCCGCATTTTTGCCATTGAGGTGTATTGCGCTTTGGTCAGCGGATATAAAATCGCTTTCACCACAATGGTAACACCGATAATCGCCAAGCCCCAGTTAGAGACAATGCTTTGAATGAATTGCAGTAATTTAAACAACGGTTTGGCAATAAACCACGCCCAACCGTAATCCACCGTTAAATCCAAGTGCGGTGCCACAGTTTCCATTTGATTTTGTAATTTCGGACCAGTCCACAATTTGCTGTTGATAGTTTGGCTACTGCCGTCGGCAATCACTGTGGTCGGCGCACGGAAACCGATGAAAGCAAACTGTTGGTTAGTGCTGCTGTATAAATGGTTATCCGCATGTTGATCCGGAATCCAAGCGGTCACAAAATAGTGTTGCAGTAGTGCCACCCAGCCCGGTTTGGTATTAATCGACAAATTGGCTTTTTGCATATCTTCGAAACTGTATTTTTTATAGTTAGTCTCAGAAGAAGAATACGCTCCTCCGGTATAAGTCGGCATCGCCAAGTTGGTAGAGTGATCAACCAAAGTATGCTTGATTTGTGCATACGGCTGCAATTCGATCGCTTGTCCGCTGTGGTTGGTGATTTGATAATCCACATCGACCGCATAACTGCCACGGTTTAAGGTGAATGTTTTAATCACTTGCACGCCGTCTTTTTCCAGCGTCAACGGGATTTTGATTTGATCTTGTCCGTCTGCCAGTTTAAAGCTGTCGCCGCTGATTTGATACTGAGCACGGGCAGTTGGCGTATCAATACCGTTTTTACCGATCAATCCGCTTTGTGCCACATAAATCAAATTGTTGTCGTTTTGCATCAAAGAAAACGGTGTGGTTGAATTCAACGTCGCATCATATTTCAATAAATTTGAATCCACGATATCGCCACCTAATGTGTCGATTTTCAGGCTCAGCACATCACTTTCAACACTAATCACTCGCCCTGTCGTCTGATTATCTACGTTGGCAGCTGCTGCGCTGGATGATGTTGGGGTATCGCTGCCGTTATTGACTACCGTTGTTTCTTGCGTAGTGCTCGGCTTTGGCAACACATAGTCAATTTGCCATTGCTGATACACCAAAAAAGAAATAAACAGTAAAGCGATAACTAATAAACTGCGTTTTGAATTCATTGTTTTTCTCTGTATGGTTAGTGTTTGTGGTTGTGGTGGTTTTGCCCAGAACCTTTCGGCGGAACAGGATCATCGCCACCTGCACTCAAAGGGTGACATTTTAATACACGTTTCAGCGTAAGCCAACCACCTTTTAACGCGCCATGCGTTTGAATGGCTTCTAGTCCATATTGTGAGCAAGTCGGATTAAAACGACAGCGAGGACCAAGCATCGGACTGATGATTAAACGATAGCCTTTAATCAAAAAAATTAAGGCTTTTGCGCCAAACGACGGTGACGTTGCCATAACTTCTCCAAAATATCGTTCAAAGTGCGGTTATCCAGTTCGCCAATCCCCTTTCTGGCGACAATCACAAAATCCATTGCAGGAAGCTGATGTTGATTCAAACGGAAATATTCTCGGCATAAACGTTTAATTCGATTACGTTCGTGAGCGCGTTTTAAATATTTTTTCGCGACAGTCAAGCCTAGACGAGGAGTATCCAGTTGATTAGCTCGGGCGAGAATAGTGATTTCAGGGCGACTTGCGCGGACAGGTTGCTGGAAAACAAATTTGAATTGTTCGGGAGTCAGCAAGCGTGACTCCCTAGGAAACTTGTGCGTAATCACACTAAGTGCGGTCGGTTAGGCAGCGTCAATTAAGCTGACAAACGCTTACGACCTTTGGCACGACGACGTGCTAAAACTTGACGGCCGTTTTTGGTCGCCATACGGGCGCGGAAACCGTGAGTACGGCTACGCTTTAATACTGATGGTTGAAATGTACGTTTCATAACTAAATCTCTACTTATTATTTAACAAAAATGTCTCAAGGGTACTTCAGGTATCCTTTGCTTCTAAAAAGCGCCTCCACAAGAAAGATTTTATGGCTACCCAAAAATAAGGAACCGAATTTTAATCGCAAACGGCAGACAAGTCAATTTCAGATTCACAAAAAGGGCAATTTATTTGCTCCCTCACCAGATAATCTGGTCCGACTATCACTTAGGCTTGTTTATCGGATGTAAATAACCGATAATCACAACACTATTCTTTTGGAGGAACAGTTATGAAAAAGCTTGTTACCCTGCTGTTGACACTATGCCTCTGCCCTATCTTCTCACAGGCAGCCGTCTGGAATCAGACAACCTTAGATCAAGCCGCTGAACAGACGATAACACAGCTCGATCTGTTTTTGGATGAAAATCCAAAATCTTCACTCTATTCTGAATTTACTCAGAAACAACTTCAACAATTGCGCGCGGCGGCAGAGACAAGCAGTTCGGCTCAAAATCTAAACTTTCAGAATCTGAAAAATAAAAATCAACTGGTTTCAACCCTATATAACATTGCCGATAAAAATTTTTATGGTGATCGTTTAGTGCCGTACCTGTACCTATATAACCAATATTTTCCATCTGCCGAGAATCAATATAAGCTGTACAGCATGATCACCGACTATGATCAACGTAATATCGAGTTTACTTTTCCCGCTTTTCAACGTTATGTTTCACAGCACGCCAACGTCGCTGATGTGCAACAATATTGGCAGCATTTCGTCAATTCATATGGCTTTAAGCTGAACAATGCCAATGTGCAAAACAACTTAGACATCCCGTTGGTTTGCTTGAACTTCTCCCAAATCGTGAACCCCGAACCACTACAAAACTGGAAACAATTTCTTCATGTCAGCCCGAACAACAACGTTCAATGGCAGTATCAAGGTGAAAATCTCTGTTTCCAAGGCGAATGGCAAACCGAGTATGCTCTGCAAATTGATCCCAAATTACAAAGTGAATATCGCTTGGGGCTAACCAATCCGACCGAGCAGGATCGGCTAGTGCATCTAAACATCGCTACCGGCAACCGCACCCCGATGCTGCGGTTTGCCAATAAAGGCAAGGTACTGAATGCTTATAGCGAACGCAATCTCAATTTGGAATCTGCCAATGTGGATAAAATCAATCTACAACTGTGGCAAATTCCTGCGAATAACTTGGCAAGTTATCCGGTACGCGACCTTATCGCTTCCAATGCCTATTGGTGGCGTATCGATTCTACCTTGAACGAGAACGCTCGGTTATTGTTTGAAGGGCATTTTCAGCCCGAAACCACGCTGCAAAATCAAACCAACAGCAGTAATATTTTCTTCGATGACTTGGTAGAAGAGATGAAGCCCGGCGTGTATGTGTTGAAAGCCAGTCCCGAGAATAACGAAGAAAATACCGAATCAATCGCTTTTACCTTAAGTAACAACGGCTTTACGGCGTATAAAACCTCACAAGGGTTGTGGGTCGAAGTACGTGATTTGGAAAGCAAAAAACCCGTTGCTGGGCAAACTGTCAGCTTATATGCCAAAGATAACGATATTCTGGCAACGGTCAAAACTGACAATAATGGTATCGCCTTTTTCGAACAAGCGCATATTAGCGGTGAGCGTGGTGCAACCCCAAGCCATATTATCAGCCTTGATCAAAACCGCATGGGCTATTTGGATTTGCTGAGCGACAGCATTGATCTGTCTGACAAAGGGCTGTCTGGCGAGTTGGCAAGTCCGCTAATGCAAAGTTGGGGCTGGTTTGATCGTGGTGTTTACCGCCCGAATGACACCGCTAATGCGATGTTTTTATTCAAAACCCCTGACGGAAAATCGTTCTCCGGCGCTTCAATTTGGGCGACCCTCATTCGCCCTGACGGCAAAATATTCTCAGTGAATGAACTGAAACCACACGACAACGGAGCTTACTACTTCAGCCACTATTTTCCAGCTATTGCCCGTTTAGGCAACTGGAAGCTGCAATTGTCACTAGCAAATGATGGCAAAGGATACCTCACCGAACACAACATTAATCTGGCGGCTATTTTGCCACAGCAAATCAGTGTGAAAACCAGCCGCCAAACACCAATATTACGCAGTGGCGAAACCGCACTTTTCGATATTAAAGCCGACTGGCTATACGGCTCACCGGCAAGTGAGCTATCAAGCCATGTCAACTGGCTGATTCAAAGCAGTGATGAGAGCAATCCGCAATGGCAAGCCTGGAAAAATTGGCAAATTGGCTTGTTTGACGAGCAAAGCAAAGCTAGCTCGCAGCAAAATACGTTGCCTGCAACCGATAAACAAGGCATCAGCCAATTTGCGTTACCACTGACCAACCTGCCGCACAGCAGCAAACCATTGCAGCTAAAATTACAAAGTGCGGTCACCGAACCGAGCGGACAAGAGGTGATCGACACCCTGACACAAAATATCCAACGCAATGAGCCTTATCTGGCGTTAAAGGTCGAAAACAACATTGCGCAAGTAGCACTGATTGACGAACAAGGACAAACTCTCAGCGGTAAACTGGATTGGAAACTGTATCAAGTCAACTACAACTGGTATTGGTATCGTAACGATTCGGGTTGGGATTACAAAGTCAACGAAAACCGATACTTAACTGCCCAAGGCAGCATCAACGCTGAAGGCAAACAAGCGAATACAATTCCATTGCCGATCAACGACGGCAGCTGGGTATTGGAAGTGCAAGGCGCCAGCCCACTGACTGCCGCTTCAGTGCCGATTGAATATGGCAACTGGTCACAACCGAATATCAACAATGCACCGGATACCATTTCCATCAGCAGTGATAAAATCCGTTACCAAGACGGTGAACGGGTAAAAGTGCGGTTGCGAGCGCCGTTTGACGGCCCGGCAAGTGTCAAATTGGCGACACGCGAAATTGTCGATAACTACTCAGTGAATTTTAAAAATGGCGAAGCCGAACTGGATTTCAAATGGCAAGCCGAATGGGCGCAAGGTTTATGGTTATTAGCCAACGCTTGGAACCACGCACCGAACGACAAACAAAACCTGCGAGCCGTCGGTTTACACTGGTTAGGCAGCGATCTGCAACATGTCAATTTAAACTTACAAATTGACAGCCCAGCAGAGACTTTACCTAATCAAAAAATAAGCCTGCCACTACAGTTGGACAAACCGAGTAAAAACACCTGGTTGCAAGTGGCGGTGGTCGATGAAGGCTTGTATCAACTTGCCAAAGCCAGTTTCAACAATCCGCAGGAAGCATTTTGGGGCAAAAAGCAGATTAATCTGGAGATGTTCGATGTTTGGGGCAGCCTGATTAAACAGATCAAAGCACGACAAGCGGCAATCCGCAGTGGTGCTGGCAGTGATGATTCGCTTGAGCTCAGTACTGTCGCCCTCCCGGATTTGGATATTGATCTGTTGACCTATTGGTCAAATCCGATTTTACTTGACGATCAAGGCAAGGCACAAGTCGAGCTGGAGCTGCCGCAATTTAACGGCAAAGTGCGGATTATGGCGGTGGCATGGAATCCGCAACAAATCGGTAGTGCCGAAAAAACGATGATTATCAAAGAGCCGTTGGTGACGCAGCTCAATACACCGCTGTTTTTGTCTGTCGGCGATCAAACCGAGATGAAAGTGCGGTTGCACAACACCACCGATCAAGCACTGCAACTGAATGTAGAGATGAGCGCCAATGCGCAGGTCAAATTCGAGGACAACAAACAAACTCAAGTCATTAAGTTACAGCCGCAACAAGCGATCACGCTTAACCGCACTTTTAAAGTTGAACACAGCGGTAAAGCTGAATTCAAGTTACAAATCAGTGGCGACATTCAGAAACAGTGGCAACGTTTTGCCGACATTCGCAAGCCGGCATTGCCGTTTAATCAAATCAGCTTAAACCAGCTAGCTGCTGGCAGCACATGGCAATCGCCAGCATTGGCACAAGGTAGCACAGTTACGAATAGCCTCGTGTTATCTAACCGCGCACCGTTCGATCCACAAGACGTCATCGGCTATCTGAACACCTATCCATACGGCTGCGTCGAGCAAACTACCAGCGCCTCGTGGAACAATCTGTTGTTAAACCAACTGATTCCGGGTTATCAACTGCCAAGTGCCGATTATCCAGATCAAGCACAACGACAAAACAACCTGAATAATGCGATTTTGCGTCTGGCAAATCAGCAGGCATACGATGGTGGCTTCTCCTTGTGGGGCGGCGATCAATCTGATGTCTGGCTGTCGGCTTTTGTCGGTGAGTTCTTGCTCGACAACAAACTGCAAAATCCACTGTTCCAGCAACACAGCACGCTTAACCGCACTTTGGCTTATTTATATCAAGCGGTCAATAATGCGGATTACACCGACTTGCAACTAAGCACTGCTGACACCAGTGGCTATGCCTATGCCTTATATGTGCTGGCAAAAGCCGGTGAGCCCGCTCAGGGCGCATTATTAAAAGCCTTACCGGTGGTCGCAAAACAAAGTGAGATCTACCCTGCTCGTTTGTTTATTTTAAACGCACTGCTACTGCAAGGCGAAGTTAGTAAAGTGGCTGAACAGATGGCGTTGATCGCCAAAGCACCGCAGGCAATCAGCTTTGGTTATGCCAATTACGGCGCTCAACTACGCGATTATGCCAGTGAAATGGTGCTGTTGTACGAATTAAAAAATCAAGTCGAGAAGCTAAAAATCGCCGACGCACAACTGGCCGAAAATATTGATAGCGCAATCAATGTGGTTTGGGGCGCCCTGCTGAATGCGTTGAAATCAACCCACTATTTCAGCACGCAATCCGCACACTGGCTGGCAAGGTTAGCCACCCTATTACCACAAAGCAACACCACGCTAGAATTAGAAGTGAACGGCAACAAGCTGCAAGTAAACGGTTTGGAAACCCTCAGCTTAAATAATGAAGCGCTGCAAGTGCGAAATCTCGGCACCAACCCAGCGTTTATCAGCCTGAATCAATGGATCACCCCGACAGTCGCCGAGCAGATTGAAAACGGTTATCAGATTGAAATAACCTTCCGCGATCTACAAGGTAAACCGTTGGATCCGGCGGCTTTGAGCTTAAACGAATTGGTGGTGATCGAGTTTGAATTGAGCAAAACAGAAAGCGCACCACAAACCAATGCAGATATGATGTTGGTTTATTCACTGCCCGCTGGTTTCAGCATTCAGGAAAATATGCCGCTGCCGATATTCGAACAGGATGACTCCAGCTTACAGGCCGAGTTCAGCGAAAATCGAGATGATCGTCATTTGGTTGCCTTCAATTTCGCTCAGAATCAAACTTCAGCCACACACCGTATCGTAGTGCGAGCAGCCAAGAGCGGTAGCTGGACAGCACCGGCAACCACATTGGAGAATATGTATCAGCCGCAATACCGTGCCGTGTTACCAGCGGCTGAAGTGCGTATAAAATAGTAAGTAACTGCCACGCCTTAAAACCTCGCAAGGCGTGGCGATTCAATCGCATATTCAGCTAAACAACCTCGATACAGAAGACAATAATCCCATGCTAAGCAGCAACAAAAACACTACGTTTCGCTATCGACGTACACTGATGCTCACCGCACTTTTGCTGCTTTTGCTGCTCTTTGCCGTGCCACGACTACTCGATCGCTGCTTTCCACTGGATTTACAGCGTTATCAACAACATTCACTGCTTATTACCGATCGTAATGGGGAATGGCTGCGTTGGTATCTCTCACCTGACCAAACATGGCGTTTGCCGCTGCAACAACACCGGCTGCCAAACGACTATTTAATGCTGCTGATCAACTACGAAGACCGCCGTTTTTATCAACATAGTGGTATTGATTATCGTGCCGTTATGCGAGCCGTCGGGCAGAATTTGACCGAAGGACGCATCGTATCCGGTGCCTCGACCTTGAGTATGCAAACCGCACGGCTGCTGATGCCGCACAGCCGTGGTTGGTCAGGCAAGTTCACAGAACTGTTTCGAGCTTGGCAGCTAGAACACCATTTCAGCAAAGCGCAAATTTTACAAATGTATATGCAGTTGGCACCGATGGGCGGCAATCTGGAGGGGGTCACCAGCGCCGCTTACTACTATTTCAACAAGCCGGCTGACAAACTGTCACTAGCAGAAGCCGCATGGTTAGTTTCATTGCCGCAATCGCCGTATTACTACCATCCGCTGCGCTACCCTCAACGGGCAAAACAGGCGCGGGATCGCGTGTTGCAACGGGCGCTAGAGGCTGAGTTGATCAGTCCGGCACAATACCAAAGTGCAGTTTCGCAGGCAGTAGAGATTCAAGTGACTGCCTTTCCACTGATTGCACCGCACTTTAGCGATCAAAAACGTCATCAGCACCGCAAGCAAGCTGATGAACAAGCGGTCATCAAAACTTCGCTGCATAAACCGCTGCAAGTTGAACTGGAGAAACTGCTGCTACGCAGCCTATATCAGCGCCATCAAAACAGCAATCTGGCAGCGGCAATTATCGATAACCACAGCGGAGAATATCTTGCCTACGTCGGCTCGGCGGACTTCTTTTCACAAGCTCGATCCGGCCAAGTAGATATGCTGCAAGCGGTGCGCTCGCCCGGTTCAACGCTGAAACCCTTTATCACTCTATTTGCCTTCGACTGGCTAAATTATCAGCCTGCCACCCTGATTCAAGATACCCCGATTACCGCTGATAGTTATCAACCGACAAATTATGACGGCCACTATCAGGGCGAAATCAGCCTGGCGACCGCCTTGGTGCGCTCACGCAATGTGCCGGCAGTTCGGCTACTGCGCATGGTTAATCCGTTTCGATTTAACCATCATTTGCAACAGCAAGGTTTGACGCTGTATTATCCTCCAAACGCACAACCAAATTTAGCCGTCGCCTTGGGTGGCGTTGGGATTAAAGGCAGCCAATTGCTACAGCTGTACCGCACTTTGGCGAATTGTGCCTATCAAAATAGTGCAGAGGAGAAAACCGTATCAAACCGTTCACCACGTTTGGCGACGGCGCAAAGCTGTTGGCAAGTCAGCGAAATTTTACAACAAAGCCAAGATCAAAACGGGCGGATATTTTGGGGTAAAGAGCCGGTCGCATTTAAAACCGGCACGGCTTACGGCTGGCGTGATCAGTGGTTGTTCGCCTACACCAAACAATACAGTTTGGTGTTGTGGAGCGGTCGTGCAGACGGAAAATTTGCTGAGCAGCGTGCCAGCGCCGAAGATCTAATCCCGCTGTTGCGTAATGTGTTAAATCTGCTGCCTCACCCACCTCACAGCTACACACCGCCGAGCTATCCGCTAGCAATTCGTAGCGGCAGCTTGCCACCTCATTTGCAACGTATCAACGAACAATCGATTGCCAATCCACAACGAGCAAGCGGACGCACCCAAAGTGCGGTCAGCGCCGCCCATTTGCCGCTGTCAATCAATACACCGCTACATAACAGTCAGTTGGAATTTCCGCAGGCACGAGATTTAAGCTTACAGATCAGTGGCGGTAAACCACCGTATTTATGGTTTTTAAACGACAATCTGATTGAACAAGGTTTTCAAAACCGCTATTTACTACCGATTAACGGCAATGGCAGTTATCGTTTAGTCGTGGTGGACAGCAATGGTGACAGCGTGCAGAGCGATTTTCGGATCCGTTTTGCTGCTACGCCACAATCTAATCCTAATCGCGCTCAAATAATACCAGCGACCGCTGCTGAACCTGCAACTTCAGCAAGTGCTGATTAGCTAACGCAAAAATCAAGTCATTTTTTTTCGTTTTTTAGACATCGATTCGGGATCTTAAGCGCACTTTATTGTATCATTACGCCTTACTTCGGTTTTTAACCACCTACCGTTAAAATAAATTAAAACAATAAATAAACATGGAGTATCAACGTGTCTTCTCTTTGGCAAGATTGTCTTTCGCATTTACAAGATAAAGTGTCCACCACGGACTTCAGCACTTGGTTAAGACCATTGCAGGCAGAAATCACCGATGACGGCTTGATCCTCTATGCCCAAAACAGCTTCGTCAAAAAGTGGGTCGAAGACAAATATCTGCCGCAAATTAGAGAAACAGCTTGTTTCTTATCTAAAAATGAACGTTTTGGGGTCAAAATTATCGACGGAATCAAACCGGAAAATAAGCCTCAAGCTAAGCCGCAAGCCAGCACACTAAACGGCAACAAAGCGGTAGAAAATAAACCGTTTCGCAGCAATTTGAATTCCAAGCACACCTTTGAAAATTTCGTGGAAGGGAAGTCCAACCAGATGGCACGTGCCGTAGCACAAAAAGTGGCGGACAATCCCGGCGGTCCGACGTCCAATCCGCTCTATCTATACGGTGGCACCGGTTTGGGTAAAACCCACTTGCTGCACGCCATCGGTAACGGCATTGTGGCGTTAAATCCCGATGCCAAAGTGGTTTACATGCATTCAGAACGCTTTGTGCAAGATATGGTTAAAGCACTACGCAATGACAATATCGAAAATTTTAAAAAATTCTACCGCTCTTTAGATGCGCTGCTGATCGATGACATTCAATTTTTCGCCGGCAAAGAGGGCTCGCAAGAGGAATTTTTCCATACCTTCAATGCGCTGTTTGAAAGCAATCATCAGATTATTTTAACCTCGGATCGTTATCCGAAAGAGATCGATAAAATTGAAGATCGACTGAAATCCCGTTTCGGCTGGGGCTTGAGCATTGCCATCGAACCGCCGGATCTGGAAACTCGGGTTGCGATTTTAATGAAAAAGGCCGAAGAAAACAGTCTGGCTCTGCCGGAAGAAGTGGCATTTTTTATCGGACAGAAACTACGCACCAACGTGCGCGAACTGGAAGGCGCTCTCAATCGGGTCAGTGCCTATGCCAATTTCACCGGCAAGCACATCACTATCGATTTTGTGCGTGAAGCCCTGAAAGATATGCTGGCGCTGCAAGACAAGCTGGTCACTATCGAAAATATCCAGAAAACCGTTGCCGAATACTACAAAATCAAAGTGTCAGATCTGAAATCCAAAAGCCGTTCGCGCTCGGTCACTCGCCCGCGCCAACTGGCTATGGCACTGGCAAAGGAGCTAACCAACCGCAGTTTACCGGAAATCGGCAAAGCCTTCGGCGATCGCGATCACACCACCGTGCTGCACGCCTGCCGCACCATTGCGGATTTACGCGAAAAAGACAATAATATCCAAGAAGATTTTTCCAATTTAATTAGAACATTATCTGCATAAAATAAGAGGTTGGCTATGCAATTTTCCATCACTCGAGAAAACTTGATCAAACCGCTGCAACAAGTTTGTGGTGTACTAAACTCGCGGCCGCCGACTGCGGTGTTGCACAATTTATTGCTGCAAGTGGATCAAAATCGCTTGATTTTGACCGGCACCGATTTGGAAGTGGAACTCTCCACCCAATCGCAGCTTAAAAGTGCGGATCAAGATGGTTTTTATACCATTCCCGGTAAAAAGTTTTTAGATATCTGCCGTAGTTTTAACGACGATGCCGAAATTAACGTACTGTTTGAGGAAGATCGTGCGATTATCAGCAGCGGACGCAGCCGTTTCACACTCTCTACCCTGCCAGCCAATGAGTACCCAACTTTAACCGATTGGCACGTCGAAGTGGATTTCACCGTGGAGCAGGAAACCCTGAGCCGTTTGATTGATGCCACCCAGTTTTCGATGGCAAATCAAGATGCCCGCTATTTTTTAAACGGTATGAAATTCGAAACCGAAGGCAATTTGTTACGCACCATCGCCACCGACGGTCATCGCTTAGCCGTTTGCACCATTGCCTTAGAGCAGTCGCTGCCGAATCATTCGGTGATTATGCCGCGCAAAGGGGTGTTGGAACTCAACCGATTATTAAATGAGCCTAGCCAGCCAGTGCGAATCCAAATAGGTACCAGCAATATTCGGGTACAATTCGAACACACCGTATTCACCTCGAAACTGATCGATGGACGTTTTCCGGATTATCGACGCGTATTGCCACGCAATGCCGATCACATTATCGAAGCCGATTGGGCAACGTTAAAACAAGCCTTCTCACGCGCTGCAATTCTGTCTAACGAGCGGATTCACGGTGTGCGCTTGGCGCTGAGCCTGAACCAAATGGGCATCACCTCCAGCAATGCAGAAAAAGACGTTGCCGAGGAAGTAATCGATATTCAATATGATAACGACGAAATGGAGATCAGCTTTAATGTCAGTTATTTATTGGACGTACTCAACGCCTTAAAATGTGAAAAAGTGCGATTTCGCTTCAGCGACTCTAATTCAAGCTGCTTAATCGAAGACTGCAACGAAGCCAGCGCAGAGTACGTCATTATGCCGATGCGGTTATAACGGTTATTGCTGTGGCACTTTCCAGACTGATTATTAATGGGTTTCGCAATTTGCAAGCCGTGGATTTTGAACCGAATCCCGGCTTCAATTTTATTGTCGGCAACAACGGCAGTGGCAAAACCAGCCTTCTGGAAGCCGTTTATTACCTTGGACACGGGCGCTCGTTTAAAAGTGCGGTCAGCCAACGGATTATCCACTACGAACAACCGCACTTTACCCTGCACGCCCGTATGAACGAGCAGCAACACGACTGGGCGTTGGGTTTGCAGAAAACCCGTCAGGGCGACACCACCGTAAAAATCAACGGCGAAGACGGCAATAAAATAGCCGATTTGGCGCAGTTGTTGCCAATGCAGATTATCTCTCCCGAAGGCTTGAGTTTGCTCAACGGCGGCCCGGCATTTCGACGTGCATTTTTGGATTGGGGCTTGTTTCACCACCAAACCGAATTTTATGCCTGTTGGGCAAGGCTGCGCCGCCTGTTGAAACAGCGCAATGCCGCGCTGCAACAAAGCTCACAGTATGCACCGCTGAAAATTTGGGACAACGAATTATCACCGTTGGCACAGCAAATCAGCGACTGGCGCAGGCAGTATACTGAGGCGTTGCGCCCGAATATTGAGAAAACTTGTCGCCTGTTCTTGCCAGAACTGGAGATTCAAGTCAGCTTCCATCAAGGTTGGGATAAAGATCTCGACTATGCCGAACTGCTGGCGCAGAATTTTGAGCGTGATAAAAATATCGGTTACACCGTCTCCGGTCCGCAAAAAGCCGATTTTCGCTTTAAAGCCAACGGCTTGCCGGTCGATGATGTATTGTCACGCGGACAGTTAAAACTGATGATGTGCGCCCTGCGTTTGGCACAAGGCGAACATTTAACCGAAACCAAACAGCGCCACTGCCTGTTCTTACTGGACGACTTCGCCTCCGAGTTGGATCAACATAAACAACGCCTGCTGGCAGAAAGGCTACAACACAGTTCCTCGCAAGTCTTCATCACCGCCATCTCCCAAGATCAGTTAAAACAAATGCCTGTGGCAAAGGGATCATTATTTGAGTTACAGCAAGGAGAATTAGCTCGTTTGCCTTGACCGCACTTTGGGCTTTGATATTTTCTCGTTCATCTTAAATTTAGCTATCGGGTTTCGCCGATGGCG
>NZ_VDHF01000098.1:0-22553 GCF_006228025.1 Testudinibacter crocodili | reverse complement strand
TAGAATGACTAAACTTCACGACTTTTGCCTTATTTATTTGCAAAAAGAGTGGCGAAAAAGAGTCTATAGCTCAAATTATAAACAAAGATCAACAGACCCTATAACAGGAGAACTTTTTTATGGAATTAGTATTCATTCGTCACGGTTTCAGTGAGTGGAATGCCAAAAACTTATTCACCGGCTGGCGTGATGTCAACCTGACCGAACGTGGCATCGAAGAAGCCAAATCTGCCGGACAAAAATTGAAAACAGCCGGTTTCGAATTCGATATCGCATTCACTTCCGTGTTAACCCGTGCCATCAAAACCTGTAATATCGTGTTGGAAGAAGCCGATCAATTGTGGATTCCACAAGTCAAAAACTGGCGTTTGAACGAACGTCACTACGGTGAATTGCAAGGTCTGGATAAAAAAGCCACCGCAGAAAAATACGGTGACGAACAAGTTCACATCTGGCGCCGTTCGTATGACACTTTGCCACCGTTGTTGCCACAAGACGATCCAAATTCGGCACACAACGACCGCCGTTATGCCCATTTGCCAAGCGATGTGGTACCAGACGGTGAAAACCTGAAAGTAACTTTAGAACGTGTGTTGCCATTCTGGGAAGATCAAATCGCCCCTGCGTTATTGAGCGGTCAGCGTGTCTTGGTCACCGCACACGGCAACTCCTTGCGCGCCTTGGCAAAACACATTGAAGGCATTTCCGATGCAGATATTATGGATCTGGAAATTCCGACCGGTCAACCATTGGTATATCAATTAGATGATAATTTGAAAGTGGTTAAAAAATACTATCTGTAATTTAACCGAATAGCCCAATGCTAACCGCACTTGCTGATCTCATCGGTCAAAGTGCGGTTTTTTGTATACGTTGAGTGTGATTTGACAATATTTGTACAGTCTTGCCTAGTTTTATTTGGTTAAAGCAGGCAAGAGCGGTTATACTTACCGCTTACTTATTCATTCATTTATTTTTACGGACTGAGATTTCAATGGAAGATTTTATCCCTAAAGCTATTGAGTTTGCAGGCAATCACACAATCATGGTCGTGGCTTGGGTCGTGGTTTTCATCGGGGTGATCGTCACCTTTGCCAAATCGGCAACCTCTGCGGTCAAAGTGATCAATAATATGCAACTGACGCAATTGCTCAACAAAGAACACGGCGTGGTGGTTGATGTTCGCAGCAACGACGAATTCAAACGTGGACACATCATCGGCAGCGTACAAGCCCTGCCAAGTGAGATTAAAAATCACACTGCCAGTATTTTGGAGAAACATAAAGCCGTTCCGGTGATTGTGGTTGATGCCAGCGGATTAGGCTCTGAAGCTTTGGCAAATCAGCTGCACAAACAAGGTTTTGCACAGGTTTATAGCCTGAAAGAAGGCATCGGTGGTTGGCGCGCCGCTAATTTACCACTGGTGAAACACTAATTTTCTTTATTCTTAAAATTTTAAATCAGGGAGCTGAAAATGGCTGAAGAAAACACACAAGACGCAGTAAATAACGAAGAAGCCGTACAACCGACACTGCAAATCCAACGAATTTATGTTAAAGACGTTTCTTTCGAAGCGCCAAATCTACCAACGATTTTCCAACAAGAGTGGAAACCACAGTTAAAATTCGATTTAAATACCGAAACCATTGAACTGGCAGAAGGCTTATACGAAGTCTGCTTGAATCTAACCGTGGAAACCACCTTGGAAGACAGCAACGACATCGCTTTTATCTGTGAAGTCAAACAAGCCGGCGTATTCACCGTATTAGGCTTGGAAGGCGTACAGCTGGCGCACTGCCTGACCGCACAATGCCCGAACATGCTGTTCCCGTATGCACGTGAACTGATCTCCAGCTTAGTCAACCGTGGCACCTTCCCGGCGTTGAACCTGTCTCCGGTCAATTTTGATGCGCTGTTTATGCAACAATTGCAAGCACAGCAGGAAGCTGCGGAACAAGCCACCGAAACAACGCACTAAGCATTAATTTCTCTCAACATATAAAAATCGCAGGCAATTGTCTGCGATTTTGTTTTAGAATAGACGGACACTGCTGATAATTTTTTAGAATAAGGATTAGCATATGACCACCGCTCTGACCAATACCCCCATCACCGTGCTTGGTGCCGGTTCGTTCGGCACTTCATTAGCTATTGCGTTTTCGCGCAACGGCTACCCGACTTATCTGTGGGGGCACGATCAACACCATCTGCAACGTTTAGCAGACGAACGGCAAAACAGCCAATTCCTGCCGGATATTACCTTTCCCGATTCCTTGATTATCGAACCTAGCTTACGCAAAGCAATTCAGGCATCGCGCGATATTTTACTGGTGGTGCCGAGCCATGTGTTCGGCGATGTGATTGCTCAAATAAAACCATTGCTGAGAGATGACAGCCGCTTGATTTGGGCGACAAAAGGATTAGAAAGAGATAGCGGACGATTATTGCAAACAGTAGTCAAAGAACAACTTGGCAGCCACTATCCGTTAGCGGTGCTGTCTGGCCCAACCTTCGCCAAAGAGCTGGCAAACGGCTTGCCGACGGCAATCGCCTTAGCTTCCGATAATGCCCAATTTGCACGTGAAATACAAACCCGTATTCATTGCAGCAAACATTTTCGGGTATATATCAACAACGACATGATCGGTGTGCAGCTCGGTGGGGCGGTTAAAAACGTGATCGCCATCGGTGCCGGCATTTCCGACGGCATGGGCTTCGGTGCCAATGCACGTACCGCACTTATCACGCGTGGTATTGCCGAAATCACCCGCTTGGGGTTATCACTGGGCGCACAGCCGGAAACCTTTATGGGCATGGCTGGCTTGGGTGATTTGGTACTGACCTGTACCGACAATCAGTCGCGTAACCGCCGCTTTGGCTTAATGTTGGGGCAAGGTTTCAGCGCTCAGCAAGCATTGGATAATATCGGACAAGTGGTCGAAGGGTTTTACAACACCAAAGAGACACATCTGTTAGCACAACGCCAAGGGATCGAAATGCCGATCACCGAACAGATCTATCAAGTGCTGTTCTGCGGCAAAGATGCGCGTGATGCAGCATTGACACTGCTGGGGCGTGAACGTAAAGAAGAATATAGCAAAGAGTGAGAATTATGACCGAAATGTCTCCGCAAAAACTGCTGGATTTATGGCTATCGATCCGCAATGAAGCCAAAGAATTGGTGGACAACGAACCAATGTTGGCCAGTTTTTTCCATGCCACCATTTTGAAACACTACGATCTCGGCTTGGCACTGAGCTATATTTTAGCCAACAAGCTCTCGAATCCGATTATGCCGGCGATTGCACTGAAAGAGATTATTGAAGAGGCCTATCAAAATCATCCTGACCTGATTGCCTATGCCGCCAGCGACCTGCTCGCCGTGCGTGAACGCGATCCGGCTGTGCAGATGTTCTCCACGCCGCTGTTGTATTTGAAGGGCTACCACGCACTGCAAAGCTACCGTATCACCCACTACTTGTGGCAAGTGGGGCGCAAAGCCTTGGCAATTTACCTGCAAAACCAGATCTCAGTGGCGTTTGACGTCGATATCCACCCTGCGGCACGGATCGGCAAAGGGATTATGCTCGATCACGCCACCGGCATTGTGGTCGGCGAAACCGCCGTGATTGAAGACGACGTCTCGATTCTGCAAGGGGTTACGCTCGGCGGAACCGGCAAAGAGTGCGGCGACCGCCATCCGAAAGTGCGCGAAGGCGTAATGATCGGCGCAGGGGCAAAAATTCTCGGCAATATCGAAGTCGGACGCTTCGCCAAGATCGGCGCAGGCTCGGTGGTGCTACAGGCTGTGCCTGACTATGCGACTGCGGCTGGCGTACCCGCCAAAATCATCGCGCAACAACAAAAAACTAAACCCTCATTTGAAATGGATCAGTATTTTGACGATTGCGCTGAACAATCGGAATACGAATTTCGGAATATTTAAGCCCTAAAGAGCGGTTGACCGTCATGGCTAGCCAAACGCTCTTTTTAGCGATTACGCTAACAGCCCAAACGCATAACGCGCCAAGCTGAACGCAATCAGCCACATAATACAGCCGATAACAAAATCCAACACACGCCAAGTGGCAAGACGTTTGAACAGCGGAATCAGCAGTCTGGCGCCGTAGCCTAAGCCGAAAAACCATAAAGCGGAGGCAAAAATTGCGCCGATTAAAAATTCCAGTTTTTGTTCAAACAGCAGGGTCGAGGCGATGCCGCCGATAATCACTACGGTGTCGAGATAAACATGCGGATTGAGCAGGGTTAAGCCCAAGGTAATCAACACGGTTTTGACCGCACTTTGCGACGATGATCCCGTTTGATCAAGGCTTAAACCGCTGCTGCCCTGATACGCACTGCGAAACGCTCTGGCGCCATACACCAGCAAGAACAGTGCACCGACTACCGCCAACGCCAAGGTTGCGCTTGGGCTTTGCCCGATGAGGCTGCCCAAGCCCATTACACCGATGCAGATCAAGATAAAATCACACACAAAACAGGTGAGCGACACCCAGAAAATATGCCGTTGCAGTAAACCTTGCTTCAGCACAAATGCATTTTGTGCGCCGATTGCCACAATCAAACTACCGGAAACCAAGAATCCTTGAATAAGTTGTTCCATATTAAGCCACTTTTTTATAGGTTGATATTCGGATTAACCGCATTGGCAAAACCCAACTGCCGCCAGGCTTCATATACCGTCACCGCCACCGCATTGGACAAATTCATGCTGCGGCTGTTCGCCACCATCGGCAAACGGATTTTTTGTGCCAACGGCAGGCTGTCTAAAATTGGGCGTGGAATGCCACGGGTTTCCGGCCCGAACATCAAAAAATCGCCCGGTTGATAATGCACTTCGGCATGATTCGGCCCGCCTTTGGTGGTTAACGCAAACAGCCGTTGTGGTTGTGCCTGTTGCATAAACACCTCGAATGACGGATATTTTTTAATTTCGGCAAATTCGTGGTAATCCAAGCCAGAACGACGCAATTTTTTATCGTCCCAAGCAAAGCCCAACGGTTCGATCAAATGCAAGCGAAAACCGCAGTTGGCGCATAAACGGATGATATTACCACTGTTTTGCGGAATTTCCGGCTCGTATAATACAATGTCTAACATAATCTCAATTCATCTAATTCAAAAACAGAGGCAAACTATACCACTCTCGCCTATTTAAACAAGTGCTGAAAGTGCGGTTAAAATTGGATAGAATGCCCTATTCCAAGCAAAAAAAGAGAACAATTATGCCTGAATTACCCGAAGTCGAAACCACCCTGCGCGGCATTGCGCCGTTTGTGTTGGGGCAACAAATTGAGCAAATTCGTGTTCACCGCAGCAAATTGCGCTGGGAAGTCAGCCCCGAACTCAGCGAGTTTTACAACGTGCGTATCACTGGCTTGCAGCGCCGTGCCAAATATCTGATTATCGAAACCGAGCAGGGTTATATTGTCGGACATCTAGGGATGTCGGGATCGTTACGGATTGTGGATATAGATGATGAAAGTGCGGTGCGGGATAAACACGATCATCTGGAATTTATTTTCACCAACGGTAAGATTTTGCGTTATAACGATCCACGCCGTTTCGGCGCTTGGCTATGGGCGGAAACCTTAGCCGATTTTCCGCTGTTCGCCAAGCTCGGCCCCGAACCGCTGTCCGAGGAGTTTAATGCCGATTATTTTTGGCAAAAAAGCCGCAATAAAAATACCCCGATCAAATCGTTTGTGATGAACAATGCGGTGGTGGTCGGTGTTGGCAATATTTACGCCAACGAAACCCTGTTTTTATGCGGCATTCACCCGCTCACGCCACCGAGTAAATTGACCCGTGCACAATGCGAACAACTGGTCGAGCAAATTAAGTTGGTATTAAAAGAAGCTATCCGTCAAGGCGGCACATCGTTGAAAGATTTTATTCAACCGGACGGTCGCCCCGGCTATTTTGCACAACAGTTGTATGTCTATGGCAAAGCCGGCGAACCTTGCCCGACTTGCGGCACCAAAATCGAAAGTGCGGTCATTGGGCAACGGAATAGTTTTTATTGTCCGAGATGTCAGGGGTTGTAACGGTAAGAAACAGATCTGTACAACCCGAGGTGTATGCAAGTTATTCGAGATTACGGATGAATCAACTCTGTTGGGGCTGTGGAATACCGCACTTTTCCTTCGCCCCTTGTGGGAGAAGGACAGATTTTTGCTTCGTTCAGAAGCGAAAATCAGGATGAGGGGTAAAGTGTGGTGCAGTGTACCGAGCTCTCCCCCTCATCCGCCCTTCGGGCACCTTTTCCCATCAAGGGAGAAGGAAATAATGTGCTGTAACTGAATTGAGCGTAGTCGTTAGAATTCCTTCGCCCTTGTGAGAGAAAAAAAGGTGGGATACAGCCCAAAGTGTAAACGATGTCATCGGTTAATATGTAAAGGATGTTCGGGTTGTACCTATCAACTCATTCCCAACACTCCTTTCATCTGCGCAATCACCTGTTGCGCCTGAATTTGTTGCATCAAATCTTTGCCTTTGGTGCGGGTCGCCCAAGGCAGTTCGGCAGATGGTTTGCCGTATTGCGCCTGAATATTTTGTTCATACACCGACACGACATTCGCCAGATTGTTATACGGTGCGGTGCGCAGCGGGTTGTGCACCGCATATAACCCAATCACCGGTGTGCCTTGCATGGTTGCCATATGCGCCGGACCTGAATCCGGTGAAATCAGCAAATCCACTTGACCGATCAATGCTATCAATTGTAATAACGAGGTTTTACCGACCACATTAGTCAACGCAATACCGCACTTTTGCGCAATTTCAGCCGCCATCGCCATTTCGCGTGGCGCAGGGGAACCGGCGAGAATAACGTTGATGTTCTGTTCAGCAGCATAACGAGCCACCGCCACATACCCCTCGACCGTCCAATCTTTTTCCGCTTTACTGGAACAAGGGCAAATCAGCAGATTTTTTCGGCTCGGATCAATCAGACTGCTGGCATACTCCCGATCTGCCGCCGCCAGTGGAATATCCCAACGAGGTGGGCTGGACGGCACGCCGATGGCTTGCGCAAACGCCAGAAATCCGTCCAAAACATGGGGATTTTGCGGCTCGCTGATGGTGCGGTTGGTAAACAACCACTGCCCTTCACGCGCCCGTTTTTTCGCAAACCCAATTTTATACTTAGCTTTAATTCCTAGCGATAACACCGAGGCTCGAAGTGCGGTCTGCATATTCAGCAAGGCATCAAAACGCTGATTTTTCAATTGCTTCCAAATCGCTAACACGCCGCGCCAACCGCACTTTTTATCAAACACCACAGTTTTCACCTTTGGCAACACCGACACCAGCTGTGCTTCGGTTTTGCCGACAATCCAAGTGATTTCAGTGGCCGGATAGTAGCGTTGAATCTGCTGTACCATGGCAATCGCATTGCACACATCACCAATCGCCGAGAGGCGCAAGATACAAATTTTTTCAGGAGCTTGGGTAAAAAGCGGTTGTTTTGCCATAACTTTCTGCATAATTAAACGATTTTTGGTTGGGATTTGATTTATTCTAAAGTAAAATCGGAAAATTACCATGTTAATCTGCGGACAATACGATGGCTTACATTCAACACGGCAACCACTACTTTCTCCTGAATAGCGACACCGCACTAACGCCTGAACAACTGTTTGATATTGAATATTGGCAGCAGCAGCAACGAGTGATCGGGCAAGCTAAAGGGCGTGGGATCACTTGGTTTCTGCAGGCCGATGATTTGGATATCGGCAAAAATCTGGCACTGCGCCACTATTACCGCGGCGGCTGGTCGGCAAAATTCAACCGTGACCGCTACTTTGATTGTGCCTTGAAAAACAGCCGCAGCTTTACCGAATTCGAAATGCTGCGCCGACTGCACAAAGCCGGATTACCGGTGCCAGAGCCAATTGCAGCAAGGGTCATCAAAAAAACTATCGGTTACCAAGCGGATATTTTGTTGCAGAAAATCGAAAATGCACAGGATTTGACCGCACTTTTACAGCAACAAACTCTGAGCGAGCCACAATGGCAGGAGATTGGTGGCTTGATTCGGCAGATGCACGATCTGCAAGTCTGCCACCGTGATTTAAACGCACACAATATTTTGTTGCAGCAGCAGGGGCTGCACAAATTTTGGCTGATTGATTTTGATAAGTGTGATTTTCTCAGTGGTGATAATTGGAAAGCCGATAATTTGGCACGGCTGCACCGCTCTTTTCTCAAAGAGGTCGGGCGGATGCAGATTCAATTCAGCGAACAGAATTGGCAACAGCTACTCACCGGTTATCATTTTTAAGCTTTCACGTCTAGGGTCTGTTGATGTTTGGCGTGTTTTTGCTGCAACGCCTGATATACCACTTGTGGCACAAGGGCTTGGGTATCGCCGCCGTGCAAACTGATTTCACGGATCATGGTCGAGGAAACATATGACCAACGATCGGACGGTGGAAAGAATAGGCTTTCCACACCATGGGTCAGCAAGCGGTTTAAATGCGACAGTTGCAGCTCATATTCAAAATCCGCCACTGCCCGCACACCGCGAATAATCGCCTTGACCTGATATTGCTTAATCACCTCGGCCAGTAAACCAGAAAAACCGATTACTTCAACATTTGTTAAATGTCGGCATGATTGCCGCACCAGTTCAATCCGCTGTTCCAGCTCAAACAGCGGCTTTTTACTGGGGCTCGCCGCCACCGCCACAATAATTTTAGGGAACAGCAACGCACTGCGCTCAATGATATCCAGATGTCCGTTGGTAATCGGATCAAATGTGCCGGGGTAGATCACGCTGGTTTGCATCTTCAACATCCTATTTTTCCAGATAAGGGCGCAATAATAGCATCAAACGATCCAGTGCGCCGCGATTTTCCACTAATACCTGATAGCCTGCTTCGCCATAGCGTTGTGCCAGTGTTGGTGTTGACAGTAACCCATCGACTTCCGCTGCCAACGCCTCGCTTTGACTCTCGATTTCAATCACACCGTTCACCGTTCGCAACGCGCTGAACACCTCTGGAAAATTAAAAGTGTGTTTACCAGAGATTACCGGCAGTTTAAACGCCAACGGTTCCAGCGGATTGTGTCCGCCAATCGGCAATAAGCTACCGCCGACAAAAGCGATATCGCTGATGCCATACATCAACATCAGCTCGCCCATTGAATCAATCAACATCACTTGCGTTTCTGCACTTGGCGCTTGCTGCGCCGAACGCCGTACCGCACTTAGCCCCAATTTCTCAATGAGGTCATATACGGCTTGAAAACGTTCCGGGTGGCGTGGCACCAGCAGCAGCAATAAATCGGGATAGTGTTGCAACAAAGTGCGGTGCGCTTGCAAGATAATGTCATCTTCATCCTGATGGGTGCTGGCGGCAATCCACACTGGACGCTTGCTTGGCAGCCATGTTTGGCGTAGTTCTGCGATTTGTTGCAGTAATACTGTACTGAGACTTAAATCATACTTTAGATTGCCCATCACACTCAGACGTGATTTGTCATAATCCAAACTCAGATATCGGCTGGCGCTAATGCTGTCCTGCGCGGCAATATGTGTAATTTGCGACAACATCCGGTGCACAATTTTTTTCAATTTGCCGTAACGCGTTGCCGAGCGAGCCGATAAGCGAGCATTGGCAATCACTAACGGAATATTACGTTTTGCTAACTGACCAATAAAGTTCGGCCACAATTCGGTTTCCATCACAATGCAGAGCTTCGGCTGCACAAAACGTATAAAGCGTGCCATCGCAGTCGGGGTGTCGTAAGGGAGATAAACATGTGTCACACGCTTACCAAAGACCGATTTCACCCGCTCCAAACCAGTCGGTGTCACCGTGGTAATCGTCAGCGCCAACTGCGGATATTCAGCCAAAATCGTATTCACCAGCGGCTGCGCCGCCATCACTTCGCCAACGGACGCCGCATGAATCAACACCCCATTTGGCTGTGGCGCAACATTTTTCCTGCTGTAGATGCCATAGCGTTCAGGTAACCGCTGCCGATATGCTGGGGATTTACGGCTACGGAAAAGGGTGAACAGCAGGATGAAGGGCTGAATGAGATAAATTAAGATGTTATAAAGTAAAAAAAACATAATGCCTCATTTGGTCATATAACAATGCTATGTGCGTTTATTTGCCAATAAGGCATTTTGCCCTAACACCGTTAAACGGTATTTTTGTGTTGGACTACGAGGTGAATCAGGTTCCGTCATCTCGACCAAGCCAGCAGCTACCGCCGGTTTCAAATAATTGTCCATAAATGTCGGGCGATGTAGTAAAGATAATGTTTGTAATAGCATTTTTGTACTGAGTGGCTGAGCAGCTAATGCCTCTAACAAAGCAAGAGTTGTCGCACTTACCTGATTATTTACTTGTTCGGTTACTTGTTCGGTTACTTGTTCGGTTACTTGTTCAAACCCCTGATGTATCGGCAAACGAATTAAAAAATAGCTACGATCATCATCAGTTTCGAATTCAGGTGGTGGCGAACCATTTTGCTGCATCATGCGCAATATTTTGGGAATTCCCGTCGATCGCCCCTCAGTGAGTTCCAATTCCTTCAAAAACTCTCCAATCCGACGATTACGATAGCGGCGGCTCACAGCATTTCCTGATTGAAGATCTTGCAGCCGAATAGCACGATCTGGACCAGGAAAGCTCAATACCACTAAGGCTTGCCGATCAATCCGAATTTCGATCGGCTCACGAATTTGATAAGAGCGATGATACACCGCATTGACCACAGCTTCTTCTATTGCCGCAAACGGAAAATTCCAAAAACGCTCAACTTCTGCTTGGTGTGCAAGCTTTATCACGCCCTCTTTGATATAGTTGCTCTGAATGTAGGCTAGAGCATCCCGAGTAATACGCCCGAGAGGACCTTTGAAAATTTTTTCTTCAAAACGATCACCGCCAACCCCATCAGGAAAATAAACAATATCAATCTGCGTTGCCGGAAAAAATTGCTCTGGATGAGGATTAAAAAAAAGCAAGCCGACATTTTTTGGTAGCACCATTTCACTCGGTCCACCCACGATATTCATTCTGCGCGCCAGTGTTTCCAACTCAAAAAATTGAGCCTCACTCGCTAATTCACTGTTGACTTCTTCAAGAAAATCTCGCATCAAACGGGGGGAAAGATCGTCCAACGTTGCTGTCTGACGATAACGATCATCAAATGGCACACTGGCTGCTAACCCCAATAACTCTCGCTCATCCTCACCGAAAGCTTTTACAGTACTCGTGTGTTTACGCAGGTAATAGCCCCAATCACTTTTTTTATCACTCAAACTGAGCTTGGCACGATAAGGGCGCATTTCACCACCTGGTGCCCATAACACCAGAATGGTTTTACCTTGAATTTCATAGGTTGCTGTCAGTGGATGATAATGTGGGAAGATCGCTGAATATCCTAGATTTAGCAATTCTTTTTGAATTGAATCAATTTGTTGCGGCAATAAGCCAACTGGTGGCAACTGAGGCTGCCCCTGTTGCTCATCAAGCCCGATCAAAATATATCCGCCGCCGATATTATGAAAGTCATTGGCAAAGGCGCAAAGGGTATGCAAAATCGCCTCGGGATTCCAACCCGCTTTATATTCAATGCGTTCACTTTCAACCGTACGTTGATGAAGCAAATCATTAATATTGATAGGTAACTTTGTTAGCATAAGCCCTTAATTTAATCCATTAATTCGGTAGAATGATTTAAAAATTGTGCTACACCATTTTCGCAAGTTGTTAATTTTTGCTCAATGACATTTTTTAACAAACGGTCATTTCCCGGCAGGGCATCACGCTCGGCTTCATTGTGCCATAGGTGATAAGCAATCGCAGCAAAGCGAATATCTTTGCGTTTTACACCATTGTTAAATAAGCGTGCCACAAATTCACTGTCTTCACGCCCCCAGCCGACAAAATCATTATTAAAGCCATTTACCGCCAGGGCATCTTCACGGAAAAATGCCATATTGCAGCCCCGAATCCCTTTGTAATAATCACGCTTTTCTTTATGTAAAATCGAATTTAACCATGGCAAATGACAAGCGGAAAGGCGTTTTTCCAAGCGCTTTTCAATCCCTTTTTGATACCATTTAATCTGTGGATAATTCATCGGTTGCTGTAAAATTTCAACAGTTTTTTGCTGTGGTAACACCACGCGACTGCCTTGCATAAACACACCTTTTTTGGCAGCCTTTAAGTGATCTTGAATAAACTGAGGGTGCATCACCATATCACCGTCAATCACCACAATATAATCTGCCGTGGCTTGTGCCAATGCACGATTTCGGGACTCAGCCAGTTTAAAACCGGTATCCGGTTGCCAACTGTGAATTAACGGAATAGGAAATTGTGCTTGATATTGTTCAATCACCGTTTTGGTTTCGTCCGTCGAACCGTCATCAGCGATAATCACTTCTTTTGGCAACGTTTTTTGCACCAAGACAGATTGTAAAACCGCACTTAGTGCGTCTGGGCGGTTATAGGTGGTGATAATCAATGACGCTTGCAAGCGTTGATTCGCTTCCATCAATTTAATGTATTTATAATATGCCCCCATTGCATTGGCACAGGCGATGACAAAACCGTCTTGCCCGTCTAGAAATCCTTTTTTCAGCAGATAATTTTTAATAAATGCCGATATTCCGTGTGTGATTGCACTGAATACTGAAGCACGTTTTTTAAATTTATTTTGCTCTGCAAACAGTGTGGTGTAGTGCTGCATTTTATTGATCAACGCACTGGCACCGTCAAAAGAGTAGTGCAAAAAATGCTGCTTTAATTTAACTAATTCAACATTTTGTGGAATCGCTAAAGATTCATGTACTTGCTTATCATTGAACGCGACTAAAGTGCGGTTATACAGCCGTTTGACATAATCTGGATACCAACCACAGGTTTTGATCACATTGCCACGATAATGGTTCAAGCGCAAAATAGCGTATGCTTTATTAGCCTCCGTTAAATCCAGGGTTTTAAGCTCCTCGATAAGCGCTTCAGGAAAAATTTCATCGCTATCAATATTGATAATCCAATCATGTTTTGCTTGTTGTGCTGCCAAATTTTTGAGCGGACCAAAACCGATAAACGGCGAATGATAAACCACCACATTGTCAAAGCGCTGCGCAATCGTCAAGGTACTGTCTGTCGAGCCGTTATCCAGCAGCAACACTTCATCAAAATCCGTCAGGGCGGTCAGGACTTGTGATAAATATTTTTCTGAATTTTTCACCAGCATCGTGACGGTGATGGGGAGTTTTTTAGTCATTTGCTTAACTCTGTATATTAAAAATTTATTGGCGACGATATTCATAATAATAAAACGTATTTCTACTCAAACAACCACTCTTTTCTAATATCCTCAGGATTAATTTCATTAATATTATCCTGATAGCAAACTATATGCGTTGCTTCCTCACTTTTAGGTCCCCAGTTTGCCAAACCAAGATCATGGCGGTGATAAAATGCAATAATTTTTTTATTGAATCCGGAAGCAATATGAATCACCGATGTATCTGGTGATATTACCAAATTGGCATGGCGAATAAGCTCGATACTCTGATAAATCGATGTGGTATTTTCATATAAATACACGTTATTATCCGATTTTATAATTTCTTTCAACATCGGTGTTACTGCCGGATAAGTCAATACTACAATTTTTCTATCGGCAACTTTCGCTCTCAAATCTGCCAATATCAAACGGATCTTCTCCGCAACAAATTTACGCGATCTCGGCGCACCAAAAAAATTAATTGCAATATAATCAGTTAATTGATTTTTTTCTAAAAATTGCGATATCTCAATCACACTTTGCGGATCCGATGGAATATCATACTGTGTATTGATATTATCCAGTCCCAAATACGTTAATGCCGTTTGATAAACCTCAGAAAAATGTAGCCGTTGGTCATCGATATTCAAATTAAACAGGCGATAATCTTGCTTAAGGTAACCGATATTGATTCTGGCGTTAATCAATCGAATCAGCAACAGATCACGATTGCGCACAAATACTGTCGGATCAATTAACGCATCGTACCGCACTTTGCGCAGTTTCAATCCGGTTTTAAAATAATCAATAATATTTTTCTTTTTCACCTGATAAATATGATCAATATGTGGATTTTTAATAAACAGGCTGTCATCGCTGCACACTACGCCGATGTCAAGATTCGGGTTGTATTTTTTCAATTCGCGAAAAACAAACGAGCTAACAATATAATCGCCAATTTTTCCGTCTTGACGCAGGAATAGTACGCTTTTTAACTCGATGTTATCAGGCATAGATTTAGTTTTGTCTAGGATCCATTTGCCTAATGCAATACGCCATTGGCGCAATTGATATTTTATTTTTTTCATCTTTGTATCAAATCAATCGTTCTTACAAAAAAGCCCGCATTGCGGGCTTTTAATAGATTAGAGAAACTTATTTTTTCTCAACTTGTTCTTTCAAGGTTTGGATACCTTGTGCCGCTTCCAGCAATTTAGTCGTTGCTTGTTGTTGCAAGGTCACCAGCGCTTGTTGCTGTTCTGCGGTTGGTGGGGTGACAACGTAAGTGGCTGAATCTGTCATTAATTTGATGAAATCATCAAAACCGGAAGTAAATTTGCCTTGCAAGGCTTTGGCTTCAGCTGTTTTGATTTTTAAGCCTTCAACACTGGCTTTGATTTCTTTATATTTATCTGCAATTTTGTTGAAGATTACCGCTTGATCTTCTGGTGTTGCCGCACTCATCAGCTCGGTTTGGAATTTTTGAATTTCAGCTAAATTGCCGTTTTGTTCGGTTGCGGCGTCAAAAGCTTGCAAATCTGCTTTTAAATCAGCATTTTTGTCACCACAAGCGACAACCGCCAATGCAACAAATACGAAAGTGAAAAATTGATAAAAACGTTTCATGGAATAATCCTCTAAATAAATAAAAAGTGATGCTCTTGCCGCACAGTTCTTTTGAAAAAGGCTCAAGATTTGGCTAGTTTACGACCTTTATTTGTTGAGGTAAAGCAATTGTCTGTTTTTGCTATGACTTAGGCTGTGCTCTCATCAACTGAATAATACAGTTTGCCAATTTCAATTTTTTGTCTACCTGTCGCTTCACGCCATTTGTTGGTATCACGCAACGAATAGACGCAACCGCAATACTCTTGTTGGTAAAAACGTTCACGCTTGCTGATCTCGATCATCCGTTGCGAACCACCGCCTTTGCGCCAATTGTAGTCCCAATATTCGACATCGTCATATTTTTCTGCCGCACGGTGTCCGCAACCGTTGATTTGATTCATGTCTTTCCAACGGGAAATGCCCAGACAGCTAGTGAACACCGGAAAGCCGTTTTCATGGGCATATTCCGCCGCTTTTTCAAAACGCATATCAAAACACATGGTGCAACGAATGCCTCGTTCCGGTTCGTCTTCCATACCTTTGGCACGATCGAACCAGTTTTGGCGATCATAATCGGCATCGATAAACGGAATATTAAATTTTTCGGCGAAGCGGATATTTTCCTCTTTGCGGATCAAATACTCTTTCAGCGGGTGAATGTTCGGGTTGTAAAAATAAATGGTAAATTCAATGCCCGATGCCAAAATCGCTTCCATCACTTCGCCAGAGCAAGGCGCACAGCAGGAATGCAACAGCAGTTTGTTGTGTCCGTTTGGCAATGCCAAGTTAGGACGTACAAACGGTGCTTTCTCTTTTTGTTTCCGTCGTTTGGCACGCACAGATACAAAGTGCGGTTCAGTGGTTGGTGCCGTTTCGCAGACCGCACTTTTGGTGTTTAAGTCTAATTTAGTCATCATATTTTTTATTAATAAGTGCGGTCAACAGAAAGATATGCCAACGCAATCAGTGCTTGTTTGTAATCGCTTTCGGGCAGTGGTGCCAGCGCAGTCACCGCTTTTTGCGCTTCATCGCGTGCTTTTTGCATTGCATAGTCTAAAGAGCCGTGTTGTTGCATGGCAGCTAACACTTGCGGCAGCTGATCGCGCCCGTTGCCGTTTTCGATCACAGCACGGATCATCGTTTGTTGTTCCGCATCACCGTGTTGCATGGTGTGTAATAACGGCAATGTCGGTTTGCCTTCAGCTAAGTCATCACCAATATTTTTGCCCAATGCCTGTTGATCGGCGCTGTAATCCAACACATCATCCACCAATTGAAACGCAGTGCCGAGATAACGCCCGTAATCAGCCAGCGCCTGTTCAATCTTTTCATTCGCTTGGGTGACAATCGCTGCACATTGCGTTGCGGCTTCAAACAGGCGTGCCGTTTTGCTGTAGATCACCTGCATATAGCTTTGCTCAGTGGTGTTAGGATCATTACAATTCATCAGCTGCAACACTTCCCCTTCGGCGATCACATTGGTGGCATCCGACATGATCTTCAGGATCTTCAACGAGTCCAAGGACGTCATCAATTGAAACGCGCGGGTATAGATAAAATCCCCGACCAAGACACTCGCCGCATTGCCGAACAACGCATTGGCAGTCTCTTTTCCGCGACGCATATCCGATTCATCCACCACATCATCATGCAACAACGTTGCCGTGTGAATAAATTCGATAAAGGTCGCTGTAGTGATGTGCGCCGTACCTTGATACCCCAACGCCCGCGCTGCCAAAATGGCGATCATCGGGCGAATGCGTTTGCCGCCGCCGCTGATAATATAGTGTCCCAATTGATTAATCAGCACCACATCTGAATTCATCTGTGCCAAAATCAGCGCATTGACGGCGTGCATGTCTTCAGCGCAAAGTGTCTGGATCTTTTTTAGATCGAAGGGTTGATATCCTGTCATGATTTCAAACTTGCCACATCAATAATTATTTCGGAAAGCCGCATTGTACCCGAATTTATCGAATTTCTAAAATCAATCCTGCACAAGGATCAAATATTTTAAACTTATCCAAAATAGTTGCTTGCTATCAGACAATTTTTTGCGTAAAATCCGCACCCTATTTATATGAATTTTGATTGTGCCATATGATATAAACAGGCAATTCGTTTATTCGGCACATATTTTAGCGGAGTTTTTTCTATGTACGCGGTTTTCCAAAGTGGCGGTAAACAACACAGAGTGAGCGCAGGTCAAGTTGTTCGTTTAGAGAAACTTGAAGTAGCAACTGGTGAAACGGTTGAGTTCGATTCAGTGTTGATGGTCGTCAACGGTGAAGATGTAAAAATTGGTGCCCCATTAGTTGATGGCGGTAAAGTAGTGGCTGAAGTCGTGGCACACGGTCGTGGCGATAAAATTAAAATCGTTAAGTTCCGTCGTCGTAAACACAGTCGTAAACAACAAGGTCACCGTCAGTGGTTCACAGAAGTGAAAATCACTGGCATCAGTGCCTAATTTAGAGGAGATCGAAAATGGCTCATAAGAAAGCTGGTGGTTCCACTCGCAACGGTCGTGACTCTGAAAGTAAACGTCTTGGTGTTAAACGCTTTGGCGGTGAATCAGTATTAGCCGGTAGCATTATTGTTCGTCAACGTGGTACTAAATTCCACGCTGGCACTAATGTTGGACTTGGTCGTGATCATACTCTGTTTGCAACGGCAAACGGTAAAGTTAAATTTGAAGTGAAAGGCGACAAAAATCGCAAATACGTAAGTATTATCGCTGACTAATTTAATTTCAGAGTTGAAGAACCCCGCACTTTTATAGCGCGGGGTTTTTTATTAGCATTTTTATTAGGTAAAAAGTGCGGTAAGATTGATACAACACAATTGGACACAACGGAAAAGATGAAGAAATCAGTCAGTGGTTTTTTGTTTGCCTTAACCACAGCAGTTTGCTGGGGTATGGTGCCGTTGGCATTAAAACCGATTTTACGTTTTATGGATAGCAGCACCATTGTTTGGTACCGCTTTTCGGTAGCTGCTGTCGGCTTGCTGATCATTTTAAAATTTTTAGATAAATTACCGCAGGCGAAACTGCTGCTGAGCCCGCGTTTTCGCTGGCTAACGATTATTGGTATCGCTGCACTCAGCGGCAATTTTTTACTGTTCAACACCTCGTTAAACTATTTAGATCCGGCGGTGACACAAGTGATTGCGCAAGTCTCCCCCTTTTTAATGATGATAGCAAGTGCGGTTTTCTTGAAAGAATTGATTGGCCCGACACAAAAAATCGGTGCAGTTTTATTAGTTATCGGCTTGCTGCTGTTTTTTAACGAACGCTTAGCAGAATTACTGACCAGTATGACGGCCTACACCAAAGGGGTATTACTCAGCCTATCTGCTGCACTGATTTGGGTTGGTTACGGCTTGGCACAGAAACTGATGCTGCGCCGTTTCAATTCCCAACAAATTTTACTGATATTTTATACCGGCAGCGCCCTATTGTTCACACCGATGGCAGAGGTTGGTAGCGTCAGTCGTCTGCCGCTGCTAGAGTTGTTTTGTTTGGCATTTTGTTGTTTAAATACACTAGTTGCTTACGGCTGTTATGCCGAAGCGATCAACCGTTGGGAAGTGTCGAAAGTCAGCGCGATCATTACGCTGACCCCGCTGTTTACGATTTTATTTTCAGAGATCGCCTATCTGGCCGCACCCCACGCTTTTACGTTGCCAGATTTAAACCTATTATCGTATATCGGTGCTTGTGTGGTGGTTACCGGTGCCCTATGCTCGGCAATCGGGCATACTTTTTTATTTCGTCGTCTCAAGAAATCACGATGAAATAACGTGATAAAGAGTCAGACGAACAGGAGAAACAGATGAAATTTATTGATGAGGCGTTAATTCGCATTGAAGCTGGCGACGGCGGCAACGGCTGTGTCAGCTTCCGCCGTGAAAAATATGTGCCAAAAGGCGGCCCTGACGGTGGTGACGGTGGTGATGGCGGCGATGTGTATTTAGTTGCCGATGAAAACCTAAATACGCTAATCGATTACCGTTTCGAGAAACGTTTTGCGGCTGAACGCGGTGAGAACGGACGCAGCGCCAATTGTACCGGACATCGAGGCAAAGATATCACGCTGCGTGTGCCGGTCGGAACTCGGGCAATCGACCACGACACCCAAGAAACGGTTGGTGATCTCACCCAGCACGGCATGAAACTGTTAGTAGCCAAAGGCGGTTACCACGGTTTGGGCAATACTCGCTTTAAGTCCTCGATCAATCGTGCGCCACGTCAAAAAACAAACGGTACGGCTGGTGAAAAACGCGATTTGCAACTGGAATTAATGTTGTTGGCTGATGTAGGCATGTTGGGACTACCCAATGCCGGTAAATCCACCTTTATCCGCGCGGTTTCTGCCGCCAAGCCAAAAGTGGCGGATTATCCGTTTACCACGCTCGTTCCGAGCCTAGGCGTTGCCAGAGTGGACGCTAACCGCAGTTTTGTGATTGCTGACATTCCCGGTCTAATCGAAGGGGCTTCCGACGGTGCCGGCCTGGGGATTCGTTTTCTGAAGCATTTGGAACGCTGCCGCGTGTTAATTCATTTAGTCGATTTGAACCCGATCGATCAAAGCGATCCGGCGGATAATATCGCCATTATTGAATCCGAACTGTATCAATATAGTGAAGCGCTGGCTGAAAAACCACGCTGGTTGGTGTTCAATAAAATCGATACCTTAAGCGACGAAGAGTCCGCAGCACGAGCCGCTGAAATTGTCGAGCGTGTAGGCTGGCAGGAAGATTACTACCTGATTTCAGCTGTCACCGGCAAAAATGTTCAGGCGCTGTGCCGGGATATTATGCAATTTATCGAGGATAATCCACGCGAAACTGTAGCAGCCGAAGCAGAAACAGAAGAAGTAAAATTTAAATGGGATGACTACCATCAACAACAAATCGCCGCCCACAGTGACGACAGCGAAGATGACGATTGGGATGATGACTGGTCAGAAGACGATGAAGAAGGCGTAGAGACTATCTACAAACCTTAATTCTGACTGAAGTGAGCTCCACCTAAGTTTCATAGAAACCGCACTTTGCCTTTTTGAATAATTATTTAGGCAAAGTGCGGTTTTAGCTTTTAATTCTTTTAATTCAATATTGACGTGACTGCCAGCACCCACACAATGCTGCTTACAGGTCCGAGTAGCCCCATCGAGACGCCACCTAGCCTGAATTCAGACTGCTTGATCAAGCCGGTACTAAAAGCAATCGCATTTGGTGGCGTCGACACCGGTAGCAGTAGTGCACAAGAAGCACTTAATGCAATGATTAAAGGCAAGGTTGCTGGGCTGAAATCGCCACTGGAAATGCTCATCAAAGACAGCGCAATAGGGACTAAAATAGTGGTTGCCGCCGTATTACTCATAAAATTAGACAACAATACAGTAATAAAGCCAAACAGCAACATCAACAAATAGAAATTAATTTGTACGCCACTCAACTTATCCACAAAATGCGCCGCTAGCTCCTGCTCCTGAATCGCCATTCCCAGTGCTAAACCACCAGCCACCAACATTAAGGTGTCCCACGGCAAAGCCCGCACATCATCGGCATCCAAGATACCCAGCATAGTAAGCGCGACAATCGGAATGCCTGATACCGCTGCAATCGGAATACCAAACCATTTAGAGGTCAGCCAGAAGAATAGTGTTATGCCCAACACCACCATCATAATATTTTTCTGCAGTCGAAGCTCCTTATTGCTCAATTGATCACTATGCTCTACAGTTGGCAATGCAAATTGAACCGTCATCTCCTCACGCCCCACACGATAGCGGCGCAGCAAAATTCGCCAAAAAATATATAACAGCAATAACGCAATCGGTACGCCGATGACCATCCACTCTAAAAACGAAATACTAATCCCAACCGCTTCCAAAGCGCCAACAGCAATCGCATTGGGTGCCGAACCGATGATCGTACCCATACCACCAATAGAAGCCGCCGTTGGAATTCCCAACAGCAAGGCGCGAGAAAAATTGGATTTTTTATCTAGCGAAGCAAAAATCGGGCTAACCGTTGCGATCATCATCGCAGTCGTTGCGGTATTACTCATTAACATTGAAATAACTGCCGTGGTCAGCATCAATCCCAACAAAATAAATTCTGGTTTCTTGCCAAATTTAGGTAATAAAATCCCAAGCAACGCTTCATCTAAACGGGTTTTCTTCATTCCCTCCGCCAAAAAGAAACCGCCCAAGAAAAGCCAAATCACCCCATCAGACCAGGTTTGTACATAGCGCATCGCATGCTGGTTTTCATCGGTGCCCATCACCACCACCAGATAGCCAATCACCAATATTCCTACAGAAAACGGTGGAATAGCTTCGGTAATCCATAGTGCAATAGCCAAAAAAAGTAACAACAATACTAAGTTTTGGGTTTGAGTAAAGCTAGGGTCGGACAACCAATACATCATGCCCAAACCAAAAAGAATGGAGAGTAAAAACTGAATAACCTTGCTCTGTCTTGCCATTGCAAAAGGATAGAGACTCAGTTTTTTGAGAGAGTAAGCGCGCGAATCTGCCATAGAAAACGTCCATAAAATCAATCAGTACCCTTGATTCTAGGCAAAAAAGCACATGTAAGACAAATCATCCGGAGTCAAATTGTTACTCACCTCACAGATTATTTTCTGAAACAACAATTAGCTAGCAAGGTATTAACGAGAATGTCACAACATAATGCATAAAGAATAACTTACAGTCAAACACAGCCCAACAAAAAAGCCTCCCGAAGGAGGCTTAATCATATGCTTTGGCGAACCGCACTTTACAGTACAACAACATCCACAGCGGCTGGACCACGTTGAGAATCTTGAACGTTGAATTCTACACGCGCACCTTCTTCTAAAGTTCTGTAGTTGTCACCAACGATACCAGAGAAGTGAACGAATAAGTCTTTACCACCGTTTGACGGAGTAATGAAGCCGAAGCCTTTAGTTGAGTTGAACCATTTTACAGAGCCCGTTAATTTAGACATGCTGTCATCCTTAATCAATAATTTTAAATAAAGTTGCTTGAAAATAAGCTGTTTGCTAACACTTGAACTTAGATAGAGATTGGTATTCAAAGACTTTCAGGAAAACAAAATAAAATTTGTATTAAGGAAGTGCAGGAAATATCGAACTTAAATAAACCTCGTCTAGCTGTGGGCATTAGAACACGATTATCGGCGGATAACAAGCGATTTATGACTTTATTTTCGGAAAGTTCATGAATAATAGCACTTTTAATCACACATTAATTCAAAGCACGATGATTCAAAAATAGATAAATGGCACGCCCTACAGGATTCGAACCTGTGACCTACGGCTTAGAAGGCCGTTGCTCTATCCAGCTGAGCTAAGGGCGCACGGTTATTGCATCATTAGTTGGATATATCAATAAGGGAAGAAAGAAGTGGTCGGCGAGATAGGATTTGAACCTACGACCCACTGGTCCCAAACCAGTTGCGCTACCAAGCTGCGCTACTCGCCGACAAGTAGCGTGCATTATAAGAGCCTAAAATTTTTCGTCAATCACTTTTTATCTTTTTTAGTTCAATCGCTTATTTTTTAACGAATTTCCTCTTACAATCCCCGCTTTTTTCTGCCAAAATAACCTAATTCGTTAGAGTATTATTAGGGTCTGTTGATC
>NZ_VDHF01000097.1:0-3852 GCF_006228025.1 Testudinibacter crocodili | reverse complement strand
GAAACCCGATAGCGACTTTAAGATAAATGAGAAAAACTTAGCCTAATCCAACCCCAACACCTTACGTCCATTCACACTGGCGATGTTGATCATCGCTTCGATATCCGGGAAGCGGCAGCCGGCGGCGAGCAGGCTGAGTTCTTGCCACATATCGCCTTCGCACAACGGCACCATGTAGTCACAGATATTGTCGGTGCCGATTGCCACCGTAATTCCTTCCGGAATCATTTCGTCGGCAGGGGTTAAAGCGTTGTGGAACGGCATTAGGTCTTCTTTACGGTTGCTGTCAATCCATGCCATTGGGCAGGCGATCATCATCAATTGTGCTTGGCGCATTTTGGCATAAAGCTGGTAACGATACTCTTTCGGGTGTGCGCCGATGGAGATGCCGTGAATGGCAGCAACCCGCCCTTGCATACCGTGTTCGATGGTTTTGTCGCACAGCATTTCGGTCTCTTTTTCGCGTGGGGTGTTGAATTGATCAACGTGAACGTGACACATAATGCCGCGTGATTTGGCTGCGTCCATCAGAATATCAAACGCTTCTTCGCCGCGTCCGTAATCCAGTTCATCACGATACGGCAAGCCACCGATCATATCCACCATATCGGCGCCGATGTCAAACCATTTGCGTGCGGTCGGCTCGATCACACCTTTCAGCGTTTGATTGGCAAATTTCAGAATAATATCGTTTTTATACATTTCACGTGCACGGTGGGCGGCGATAATCGCGCGGTCTTCACAGACCGGATCGATGTCCACAAAGGTGCCGAATGCGGTGACGCCTTGTTGAATCATCATCTCAATCGCTTGGCAAAAGCGGGCGTAGTAATCGTCGACACTGGAGTTGCGTTTGATTTCGTCGACTAAATCCCATTTTTGTTGCAGATTGCAAGTGCGGTAAATATCAATTTTTTCCGGCGTCATGGTGAAAGCACGGTCGGCGTGGGCGTGGGAGTTGACCCAACCACCTTTTTTGATAATTTCATCGCGAATATAGGTATTAAACGTACGAACGTGTTGCATTGCGGTTACTCCATAAATTAGCTGTCAAAATAGGAATCAATCGAATGGTGCGTAAAGTTGCGGAGCTAAATTGCGGGCAAAAAAAATCCCCACTGACGGAGGATATTTGTTGATCAGATAACAATAATAACGACAATAGGTTATGCAGAGATCGCATAATGGTTTTATTGGCGACAAAAGTGCGGTTATTGTTAAATGAGCGAGTTTGCATAATTCTAGTTCCTGATGGGCACTAGAACGATAGTATAAATAGTTGCGGCGCGGAAATAAAGCGTTTTTTCAGAGCAGCAATTGCCAAGGCGAATTTTTAGGATTGTGTTTGAGGTTTCGACAATGCTTATCACTGGAAGTTATAACTTATCAGATGTAATTATGGTAGCGTTTGCGGCAATCTATTATACTAATGCACTATTTTAAAACTCAGTGGGAATAAAGAATGAAGTTAAGTAAAAAATGGTTTGCTATGATTGCCGTGGCAGTTGCCGCATTCGGGTTGAGTGCCTGTGATCAAGGTAAATCAAGTACTGCGAAAAACGAATCAAAAGAAGCGACTTTGGCAGAAACGCTGGCAAGCAGCAAAATATTGCGTGTCGGCACCGAGGGAACTTATCCACCGTTTACTTTTCATGATAAAGACGGCAATTTGACCGGTTTTGATGTGGAAGTCACTCGTGAAGTCGCAAAACGCTTGGGATTGGAAGTGCAGTTTTTTGAAACGCAGTGGGATGCGATGTTTGCCGGTTTAAATGCCAAACGTTTTGATATTATTGCTAACCAAGTGGACTTAAGCAATCCGGAGCGCCAACAGAAATATTTGTTGTCTGAACCGTATAATTTCGAGCGCTCGGTGGTGGTAACGCCGGTCGAAACACCCAATTTAACCGCACTTGATGAGGTCAAAGGCAAAAAATCTGCACAAAGCATCAACAGCAGCTACTATGTGTTGGCAAAGGAAAACGGTGCTGAGATCCTACCGGTCGAAGGCATGGCGCAGGCGCTGGAATTGGTGAAACAAAAACGTGCCGATTTAACGTTGAACGGGCAATTGGCAATTTTAGATTATTTGAAACAGCAACCGAATTCCGGTTTAAAAATTGCTTATCGTGATGACAATAAAATCGGTTCCGGATTTGTGTTCTTAAAAGGCAATGATGAGGTGGTAGCGGAGTTCAACCGCACTTTGGATGATATGCGTGCGGATGGCAGCCTAAAAGCGCTTTCTGTCCAATGGTTTGGCGATGACGTTACTGAATAATCTGTTGTCAGCGCTGCCGTTTTTAGATCAACAACAAGCGTCGATGCTGATCGATGCTTTTTTGCCGATGCTGCGCGGCGCCATTGTCAACACGATTCCACTGACATTGCTGTCGTTTTTGTTCGGCATGATTCTTGCGGTATTTATTGCACTGATTCGAGTGGTTCCACGCACTAATCCATTGTATGCGCTTGGTTATTATCTGGCACGAGTCTATGTTTCTGCGATTCGTGGCACCCCATTGCTGGTGCAGTTGTTTATTATTTTCTACGGCTTACCGAATATCGGTGTGAAGCTCGATCCGTTTCCGTCGGCGGTGATCGCTTTTTCATTAAATATCGGTGCTTACGCCTCTGAAACACTGCGTGCCGCTATTTTGTCGATCCCGAAAGGGCAATGGGAAGCCTCATATTCAATTGGCATGAGCTACGCCCAAACCTTCCGCCGCACCATTATGCCACAGGCGATGCGGGTTTCGGTGCCACCGCTGTCGAACAGTTTTATCAGCTTGGTGAAAGACACTTCGCTCGCTTCCACCGTGCTGGTGACCGAACTGTTGCGTGAAGCGCAGAACATTGCCGCCACCACGTATGAATTTCTCTGGATTTACAGTGAAGCAGCGCTGATTTACTGGATTATCTGCTTCTCACTGTCATTGCTGCAAGGCAGACTGGAAAAGCATTTTTCTCGCTACGGTTAAGGATCTTGATGTTACAGGTAAAAGATATTCATAAACGATTTCACGGCATTGAAGTGCTGAAAGGGATTGATTTACAAATACAAAAAGGCGAAGTGATCGCGATTCTCGGACCGTCCGGATCGGGCAAAACCACCTTTTTGCGCTGTCTGAATCTGTTGGAAACGCCAGATCAAGGCACGCTCGAATTCAGTGACCGCACTTTGCAGATCGATTTCTCACACAAAATCAGCAAACAGCAGACGTTGCAACTGCGCCGCCGTACTGCGATGGTGTTTCAGCAGCATAATTTGTTTCCGCACCGCACGGTGGTGGAAAATGTGATGGAAGGCTTGATTGTGGTGCAGAAAAAAGATCCGACGCTGGCACGACAAGGGGCGCAAACGTTACTAGAAAAGGTCGGATTGGGCGATAAACTGGAGCACTACCCATCACAATTGTCCGGCGGACAACAACAACGAGTCGGGATTGCTCGTGCGTTGGCGGTGCAGCCGGAAGTGATTTTACTGGACGAACCGACATCGGCGCTGGATCCGGAATTGGTCAACGAAGTGTTGCAAACGCTGAAATTGCTGGCAAAAGAGGGCTGGACGATGGTGATCGTTACCCACGAAATCCGTTTTGCGCAAGAAGTGGCGGATCGGGTGATGTTTATCGATCAAGGCAAAGTGGTGGAGCAAGGCGAAGCGAAAGCATTTTTCAGCCGTCCGCAACACGAACGCACCAAACAATTTTTACAACAGGTCGATCCGATCGACTACGCCGATTATTGCATTTAAGATAGGGTCTGTTGATCTTTGTTTATATTTTAAACACAATCCGCAGGACTATGACGCTTTTTCGCCATTACTTTTTGCTACTACAGCGGCGTTAA
>NZ_VDHF01000096.1:0-6796 GCF_006228025.1 Testudinibacter crocodili | reverse complement strand
TTTGAAGTTGTGCTAGGTTTGGGCATTTACAAGATACAGTTGCAGTATTTTTAGTTTTAGCGAAAGTGCGGTTTGTGTTCAATACGGCACTTCCAACCGTCCGCCGTCCAGATATTGAATGCTGAGTGGTAGCACGATGGCTTCAATTTCTGGATTGGGTGAGAGGAAAAAAATGCGGTTGTTACGTGAGATAGAGTCGATTGGGAAGACCGAATCGATGCTGCGGCTTTGGTATTGATCCATACCGGAATTAAACACCACTTGAATCTCTTTGTTAAAAATAATGTGTCCTTGGTAAGTATATAGAGAAAGCCAAGAGATAGAGTGCACCGGTCTGGAAGAGTTAATGCCTATTTTATAACGCAGCACTAGGTTGGTGATGTTTTGATCACTGGTTAGAAAATATTCCGGGCCTTCTAAATTGATGCGGGATCTAAATTCGTCCAGCATTGGGGAGTCGGGTAGTGCGTAGGAGGCAATGCTTTTGAATTCCGGCAGCGAATGTGCTTTTTTCCCCTTAAGAAAAGTCGAGGCGACAATCAGTAAACAGACGGCAATAAAGATTGAACCATATTTTAAAAGTAAATTCATAGCTACCTCACATCATACAGACAGCATAAAGCAATCCGTATGATGAAGTCAATTCTTGATGAAAACCGCACTTTTACTGATTTTGATATTCAAGCATAAATGAGGTGGCTTTTTCAACCATGTTTTTTGAACCGACAAATAATGGTGTTCTTTGATGTAATTCAGTCGGCTCGATATCTAAAATTCGTTGATAGCCGTCACTGGCGAGTCCACCAGCTTGTTCAGCAAGAAATGCCATTGGGTTGCCTTCGTATAATAACCGCAGTTTTCCCAGTGGGTAGTGGGTCGAAGTCGGGTAAATATAGATCCCGCCTTTCAATAGATTGCGGTGGAAATCGGAGACCAAAGAGCCAATATAGCGTGAAGTATAAGGGCGGTGGCTGCTTTCATCTTCCTCTTGGCAATATTTCAGGTATTTTTTTACCCCCATTGGGAATTTAAGGTAGTTACCTTCGTTGATGGAGTAGCATTTGCCGTTTTGTGGAATCTTGATATTTTCATGGGAAAGAAGAAAAACGCCTAATGAGGTGTCATATGTAAAACCATTTACCCCATTGCCGGTCGTATAAACCAGCATGGTTGACGAACCGTAAACAATGTAACCGGCAGCTACCTGCTTGTGCCCAGGCTGTAAAAAGTCTGCTAAAGTTACTGCGGTGCCGATAGGGGAGATACGTCGATAAATAGAAAAGATGGTGCCGACAGCAACGTTGACATCAATATTTGAAGAGCCGTCGAGTGGGTCAGCTAAGATGATATATTTGGCATTGCGTCCTCTTTCGGTGTCGAATGCGACAAAATTTTCTTCTTCTTCTGATCCAAAACCGGCAACTTCGTCACGGGCAATCAACGCTGCTTTCATTTTTTCATGAGCAAAGGCATCCAATTTCATTTGGGCTTCACCTTGCACGTTTTCTATCCCGGAATTGCCGATTATATCGTTACTCAAGCCTGCTTTATTGATATCGCGGTGGATAACTTTGGCGACTAAACGGATCGAGGAAAGAATACCGCTCAATTCGCCTTTGGCGCTGGGGTAATCCGCTTGTTTCTCAACGATAAATTCACCTAATGTTTTCATTTTTGCTCCCGTAATTAAAAAAGAATCTTGTGATTTTTTGTTATATAATCGACGCATTTTATTATAGCAGTCATTCGATCCTACGTCAGGATTAGCTTAGAATCTGTGATCTCAACCACATTTTAATTTAGAGAAAAGAGCGATTAAACCATGATAAAACAGCAACATATTCATATTTTGGGCATTTGCGGCACCTTTATGGGGGGCGTAGCGATTATTGCGCGGCAAATGGGGTATAAAGTGACCGGCTCGGATGTGAATGTTTATCCACCGATGAGTACGTTCTTGCAAAAGAGCGGTATAGAGATTATTGCCAATTATGATCCGGCACAATTGGTTCCACAGCCGGATATGGTGATCATCGGCAATGCGATGAAACGGGGCAATCCTTGTGTGGAATATGTGTTGGACCATGCAATCCCTTACACCTCGGGCCCGCAGTGGCTGCACGATAATCTGTTGCGTAGCCGCAAGGTATTAGCGGTTTCCGGTACGCACGGTAAAACCACCACCAGCAGTATTTTAGCTTGGATCTTGGCTGATAATGGTCTGAATCCGGGATTTTTGATTGGGGGCGTAACGGGTAATTTTTCGACTTCAGCACAGTTGGGGGACAGTCCGTATTTTGTGATTGAAGCAGATGAATATGATACGGCGTTTTTTGATAAACGCTCTAAGTTTGTACATTACAATCCTAATACTCTGATTATCAACAATATTGGCTTCGACCATGCTGATATTTTTGATGATCTGATGGCGATCCAGCGTCAATTCCACCATATGATTCGTATTATCCCGCAATCGGGGTTGGTGCTGTCAGTTAAAGATGACAGCACAGTCAAGCAAACATTGGAGATGGGTTGCTGGAGTGAACAGCAGCATCTTGGGGGGGAGGCAGAGTGGTTTGCGCAGAAAATAGCTCAAGACAGCAGCCATTTCGCGGTGTATCACCGACAACAAAAAATTGCCGAAGTGCGTTGGGATGTGTTTGGCGAACATAATATGCATAATGCGTTAATGGCGATTGCGGCGGCATATCGTGCAGGCGTTTCGGTGGAGAAAGCTTGTGCTTCGCTGACAGGATTTATCAATACAAACCGTCGTTTAGAGCTGAAAGGCTGTGCTAAAGATATCACCGTATACGATGATTTTGCCCATCATCCGGCGGAAATTGCCGCCACTGTGACGGCGCTGTGTGATCGGATTGGAGGGGCAAAACGTATTTTGGCAGTGTTGGAGCCACGTTCTAATACCATGAAGATGGGGCTGCATAAAAATGAGCTGGTGGCTTCATTGGTGAAATCGGATTATATTTTTTTATTGCAGCCGGACAATATTCCTTGGGAGGTTGCAGAAATCGCTGAAAAATCAACTGTGCCGACAAAATGGAGTGGTAATATTGATCTATTGATCGAGTTGATCGCTGGAGAAGCACAAGCGGGTGATCATATTTTGGTGATGAGTAACGGCAGTTTTGACGGGATTCATCAGAAGTTATTGGCAAGATTATCGCTATAATGAATAAGACAGCCAGAAAGGTTTTGGCTAATAATGTGATGTTTTTCACATTATTACATCAAAAGTGCGGTTTTTCCGCCACTTTCTAAAATAAAACGTGTAATTTAGAGTTTATGTTGGTAGTATGCGGACTGCTCATCGAGCAAGCTTTACCATGTCATGAAAATCAACTCTGGTTTGGTTGTAGTGTTGTAAGGTAAGATTTTTTTAATTATTAATGTAGGATGTAGTAATGTCGCAAGTAAAAGGAACCGTTAAATGGTTCAATGAAACTAAAGGTTTTGGTTTTTTACAAGTTGAAGGTGGAGAAGATGTATTCGTGCATTTTTCCGCAATCCAAAGCGAAGGGTTTCGTACTTTAAAAGAAGGCCAAGCAGTGCTTTTCAATATTGTTGATGATCAACGTGGTAAAAAAGCTGAAAATGTGACAGTCGTTGCTTAATCTAGCTAAATTATCGAATTCTTAAAAGCCGTCTACATTAGACGGCTTTTTTACGTCTGAAGAAAATGAATAGTATTGAATTTACGAACAAATTTTGCACGATAAAAAGGCGGTTTATAAGAAATTAGCACAGATTTAAGCAGTTTATCTATTGGCTGGATTGTTTTTATTACAGTTGTATTGATTTTATTACAATTATTCATTATCTTTAATCAGCGGTGAGGATATTGTTCAATATCCGCCAATGGTGTAACACCCGTTCAATTATAGATTCTTTCTTATTTTCCGGCATACGACAAGGAGCGGCAACAATGAAAAAAATAACTACAACCCTATGGGCAGCACTAAGTGCGGTTTTGATCAGTACTGGCGCTGTTGCAGCCGAGCTGAAGCAGGTTGCGATTACCGCAATTGTTGAGCATCCTGCGTTGGATGCGGTGCGAGAAGGAGCATTGGCAGAATTGAAAAAAGCCGGTTATGAAGAGGGCAAAAATTTAAAAGTTGATTTTCAAAGCGCACAGGGTAACACCGCGACTGCGGCACAAATCGCACGTAAATTTGTCGGTGATAAGCCAGATGTGATTTTGGCAATCGGCACACCGAGTGCGCAGTCAGTGGTGGCGGCAACGCGTAATATTCCGGTGGTTTTCTCTGCGATTTCTGACCCTGTGGCAGCTAAATTGGTGAAAGATTGGGGCGCTTCCGGCACCAATGTCACTGGTGCTTCGGATACACTGCCGATTCAACCACAAATTGATTTGATCAAACAGTTGATCCCCAATTTGAAAAAAATTGGTTATGTCTATAGCACCGGTGAAGTGAACTCAGTAGTTGTACTAAAACAATTACAAGAAGCTGGGAAAGTGAATGGCTTTGAGGTGGTTGAAGCGCCAGCACCACGGACTACCGACATTGGTATTGCCGCGCGCAGCTTGAAAGGCAAAGTCGATGTAATTTACACCTCGACTGATAATAATGTGGTTTCAGCTTATGAGGCACTATATAAAGCGGCGTTGGATTCCGACATTCCGTTGGTCGCCTCCGACACCAGCACTGTCGCACGTGGTGCAATTGCAGCACTGTCAAATAACTATTACATTTTGGGTGAAGAAACCGGCAAAATGATCGTGGATATTTTAAATGGCAAAAAAGCCGGAGATATGCCGGTCAAAACTATGGATAAGTTAGATCTCTATCTAAATCTGAAATCCGCAAAAGCGTTTGGGATTACGGTGCCACAAACACTGGTGGAATCAGCAAAAGAAGTGGTTAGCCCATAATCGGTGTTTTTTTAGACGGTTGAGAGTTTTAATTTCATCATGACAAGCCGAATACTGTAGCGCTGTGATAGTATAGCGCTACAGTTTTTTACTCTTTTATTGATTATTTAAAGAACGATTACTATGACTTCGGTACTTTTTTTAGGGGCGCTCGAAATTGGGTTGATTTACGCTTTGGTGGCGTTGGGCGTCTTGATTTCATTTCGTATTTTAGACTTTCCGGATTTAACCGCCGACGGCAGTTTTCCATTAGGCGGCGCAGTGTGTGCGGTTTGTATTGTCAACGGTATTGATCCATGGATCGCCACCTTTGCCGCAGCAATTGCCGGTGGCCTGGCAGGCTTGGTGACCGCATGGTTGCATGTATCTTTAAAAATATTACAACTGCTGGCCAGTATTTTAGTGATGATTGCGCTGTATTCGGTTAATTTGCGCGTGATGGGCTCGCCAAATCTATCGTTGTTGGGCGAACCCACCATCTACGAACCCTTCATTAACGCTGATGCCAGTAATCAATTGTATATCCAGCCGCTGTTTGTATTGGGATTTGTGATTGTGGCTAAATTACTGCTCGACTGGTTTTTCAACACCGAAGTGGGTTTGGCGGTGCGTGCTACCGGCGCTAATCTGCGCATGGCAAAAGCACAGGGCATTGCTACCGGGAAGATGATTTTCTTGGGCATGGCATTGTCTAATGCCTTGATTGCACTGGGTGGATCGCTATATGTACAAACACAGGGTGGTGCGGATATGTCGATTGGGGTCGGTACGATTGTGATCGGACTGGCAGCCGTGATTATCGGTGAAACCTTGATCCCATCGAAGCGCATTCTAGTGATCACACTAGCGGTGATTGTCGGCTCGATTCTGTATCGTTTCTTTATTGCGGTGGCACTAAGCAGTGATACTTTGCGAGAAATCGGCTTTGGGGCGCAAGATTTGAATCTAGTCACCGCAATTTTGGTGGTGCTGGTTTTAATTGCACCACAGCTCAAAAGTAAAATGAAACAGCAATTTTCAAGCAAGAAGTCGTAACCTGTATGATGAAATTAGATGATTTAAGAATAACCTTCAATCGTGGAACCCCGATTGAAAACCCGGTGTTGCGTGGACTGTCGTTGGATATTTCCGAAGGCGAATTTGTCACGGTGATCGGCAGTAACGGTGCAGGAAAATCTACGTTACTGAATGCAATTTGCGGCGATTATTTGGTCGATTCCGGCAGGGTGTATCTCAACGGGAAAGATGTCACCCGTAAAGGCACTTGGCAGCGTGCGGCGTCGGTAGCTCGGGTGTTTCAAGACCCGATGCTTGGCACTTGTGAGGGGTTGACTATCGAGGAAAACATGGCGTTGGCGTATAACCGTGGGCGCAAACGTGGCTTGGCGTTTTTCAGTAATAAAACAGCGCGTGAGTTGTTTCGCGAAAAGCTTGCCATGTTGAAATTGGGGTTGGAAGATCGTTTAACCGATCGTATGGGGTTGCTTTCCGGTGGACAGCGGCAGGCAGTCAGCTTGTTGATGGCGTCATTGCAGCCGTCGAATATTTTGCTGCTAGACGAACATACTGCGGCGCTGGATCCCAAAACAGCGGCGTTTGTGATGGAATTGACCGACCGAATCGTTAAAGAGAATAATCTGACGGTGATGATGGTTACTCATTCGATGCGCCAAGCGTTGGATCATGGCGAACGCACCGTGATGCTACATCAGGGGCAAGTGGTGTTGGACGTGAAAGGTGCCGTGCGTGACAAAATGGATGTGCCGGATCTACTGAAAATGTTTGAGAAAACCCGTGGCGAAGAGCTGAGTGATGATAGTCTGTTGTTGGGCTAGTGTTGTGGGCTAGCCATCTATTATAAACAAATAGGTATAGTAGACAAAA
>NZ_VDHF01000095.1:0-37008 GCF_006228025.1 Testudinibacter crocodili | reverse complement strand
CATTTTGTCTACTATGCCGATTAAACTGAAAAAGGGAGCTTGTGCTCCCTTTTCCTCTTTTTGCAATCGCTTAAATTAAGCTAAAGCAGATTTGGCTTTTTCAACCAAAGCAGCAAATGCCACTTTATCGAATACAGCGATGTCGGCAAGGATCTTACGATCGATTTCAACAGACGCCTTTTTCAAACCGTTGATGAAACGGCTGTACGACAAACCGTTTTGACGGGCCGCTGCGTTGATACGCGCGATCCACAATTGACGGAATTGACGTTTGCGTTGACGACGGTCACGGTAAGCATATTGACCTGCTTTGATAACCGCTTGGAAAGCAACGCGATACACGCGTGAACGCGCACCATAATAACCTTTAGCAGCCTTAAGAACTTTCTTATGACGAGCTCTGGCAACAACACCACGTTTTACACGGGCCATAGGGATCTCCTTTGATCTATTTTAACTGGAATGAAATAAACTACGCGTACGGCAAGCAGGCTACCACTAATACTTGGTCAGCTTTCGCTACCATAGATTTGTGGCGTAAATGACGTTTACGTTTAGTCGATTTCTTGGTCAAAATATGACGCAAGTGAGATTGTTTACGCTTAAAACCGCCGGAAGCTGTTTTTTTGAAACGCTTCGCAGCACCGCGTACTGTTTTAATTTTTGGCATAATTGGATTAACTCCGCATTGTATTATTAATCAATGTAATCAGGCGAATAAAAAGCGCTTGGCTTGCACCAACCGCACTTTCATTACTTGTTGGCGCTGATTACTTCTTCTTCGGCGCAAGTACCATCACCATTTGACGGCCTTCCAGTTTTGACGGAGCGGACTCCACCACGGCGATGTCAGCCAGATCGTTTTTAACACGTTCCAGCACATCGGCACCGATTTGCTGATGGGCCATCTCACGTCCGCGAAAACGGATTGTGATCTTGGTTTTATCCCCATCTTCCAGAAAGCGAATCAGGCTGCGTAGTTTTACCTGATAGTCACCTTCGTCTGTACCAGGACGGAATTTGATCTCCTTAACCTGAACAACCTTTTGCTTTTTCTTCTGCTCTTTAGCCGTTTTGCTCTTTTCGTAGAGGAATTTGCCGTAATTCATAATTCGGCACACCGGCGGCTCTGCATTCGGGCTGATTTCAACCAAATCCAAAGTGGCAGCTTCCGCCATTTCCAGCGCTTGTTGAATACCGACAATTCCTGCCTGCTCGCCTTCAGCATCGATCAAGCGAACTTCTTTCACCTTAATCTCGTCATTAATACGATTTGGGCGTTGCGTCTGAACTCGTTTTACAGCTTTAATAGTCATCTTCCTCTATTTATTATAAGCAGGCTCACGCAATATTTTGCAGCTGAGCAGTTGAAAATTTTGCCGAATATGGCAAAAAAGTGGCGTAAATTTTAAAGAAAAACGCAGGGTTATGCAAGGGAATTTGTCAAAATCTTTGTATTTAATCAGTGTGCTGTCCACCAGCAAAAAAAGTACTGACCGATTATCCAAAAACAACATCAGCCAAGCTTAACCCTCCAATTTTGCCGACTACAAGCGTTACTTTTATTCATGTAATAACTTTGAAACCGGCGGCACATCCTTTTTATCGACCTATTTTCCACTTTGGCGAGAAAGCCGTTTAAAACACAATTTCGGCATCTATTTTCAGTTAGACGGTAGCAAAGCAGAACCTTTTGATCATATTACCAACATCCCACTCAATGCTCGCGCTTCACGTTTTGAAGTCATGTACCGCTCATACCACTCCGTTCAAGGATACTCTATCGATCTAATCGCCCGTGAACACCGCTCCACTTACTATAAAAATATTAACGGAGCAAAAGTGCCTTGGTTGGTGTGTCGGGAGGGGTAGGTGTTTTTTATGGGTTATATCCATAAAGGCGGAAGAATTTAGAAAGCTTTTATGATTATAACCCCAAATAATTTCTTTGTCAGCCCAACTTATCTCTAACGGTTCAAGCCATTTATCTACAGGGCATCAATAGCACTCCAATTAAATAGCCATTTACCATTTTGTTGTTTAATTGCAGTATAACTGCCGAATTTTGACTCTTCACTTTGCGGTGAAACAAATAAGGCTCTGAATGAAAATGCATTGGCTGTTTTTTTCTTTATACTATCAACTCGCTGCACATTTAAGCATCCGGATTTATGCTTACTCATATAACTAAATGGTGAAATTGGTGTTGGTAATCCAACGCTACTGGAGTCGGTATAAAATCTAAGTTGATCGTCTTTTCTACAAACAATTAAGCTTAATACTTTTTCTAGTGTAGGCTTGGCATCTCTAAATAGCTTGGTTGCATTATTCGAAGGCGTTGCTTGTGCTAGAGAATTTTGGATTGAAAACTTATTTGAAGCACTCAATACTGTCCCGGAGAATGTGTCATTAAAAGAAAAAAGCGTACTATTAATAATTGTAAGTGCACCATTCAGAACCTGACAATCCATTACACTAAAGCATAATACAGCGGTAAGCACCCAATTAGTAGTCGGAGTGTAGGATCTTCTTCTGTTTTTGTGATGTCCTGATTCCCTATTATTTTCCAGATTCCTTCTTTTAACAAATGCTTTCTTGTATTACTGCAATCATCTTCAACCAGGGCATTATAGTTGTATAGATTCAACATCAGGCTGATAAGTTTTTTATCCTATAATGCGGAATAAATCATATAAATCAACGAATAAAAAACTCAATCTCTTGCTTATTAAATTCCCTAAAACTATCTTCAGAAGTAAGAAGAATGGCTTTACATAAATAACAGCTATTACACTCTACTTCACTTAAGTCATGCCATTGCCCAATTCTTTCCTTACTAACTACGGTATAAGAGCCACAAAATGAACGAATTCCTATAGGATGAATAGGTTGCCAATCGTTATACCAGAACGATGAAAAACCAACTTGAGAACCATCGATAGAGTAACTAAACAAACCATCGGAAGATGAACCGACCATTTTTTTACCATCAATGGTACATTTGGGAATGTAGAACCCTCGTGATGTGAGATCGGAGTGCCAATGTCCATACCTCATAGATGGATACGAAGTGCCAGCCATTGTAGGAGTTTCAGGTATATGGCCATCATAAAATTTATAAAACAGCCCCTTATCCAAAAGATTACCAACAGCAAAACAACCGTAGCACTCTGTTACCTGCATATCAGGCGTAAGATCAATTCCAGTACTCACCTTTACAACCGTCAGATCAATCCAGTTATTGCTGTCAATTCTTATGGGTAATGAAAATGCTAAAAGGTCATTACTGTCATCTGTTTGTGTAAAATTGGATAATCCTTCTTTAACATAGTTGATTAAATTAGCTTCATTTGGGGAATTCTGACTATTCCAAGCGGGTAACCATTTAGGTTTTTGAGGCTGAAGATCTGTATACGCAGGCTCGATGGGTAGTGCTGGTATAGATAAATATTCCGCATAAGAATCCGGCATGCCGTAAAATTCTTTGGCTAGATCTATTGTTCTCAGATATGCAGAACGACCTCGATGACTTGCTTGTGTATAGAATTGCCCAGTCGATCTTTGTCTATCGGCGTTAAAAAAGTAATCAATAGTTGTTGCTGCCGATGGTTGATACTCGAATGTATTGTTCCATTCATTTTGATAGTGAGCTGTAAAGGGCAAGCAGGTTCTTTGAGCTTCTTCTTGTAGTAAAGAATAGTACACAAGAGGTACATGGTTACCCTGATAATACTCGAATCTATTATTGTTAGGTGTCAAACTGACAAAGGACGTAGATGGATATACGTATTTCCCAAAATCTTTTGATGTAGGAACTAACTCTGTGAGTATTAGGTCTGACAGTGTAGACCTTGCTTTTATATAGTGTCCTAAGTCATTTGGACAGGCATATCCTTTAGACTTCGCAATAAAAAATACACACAATACTTCTACGCTTTCAGACTCTTGCTTTCTACTTGCTAAGTCTTCCTTTAATAATTCTTCAACTCTTGGATGCTGAACTATTAAAAGTCGTGAAAGCTGTTCTATTACCCACAATTTTATAGAAGGTATAGGTAGCTTTAGCCTCGAAACTAAAGTCTTGAGAATTGCCTCCTCGAGAGAACTATTTTGACGCCAATCCCAAACTGGTTTTGCAAGCGGAAGATTACGGACACTTTCTTCCAAACTCGTTACCATCTCCAACATGAGTTTAAGTGCCTCATCTTTCCTGCCACCATGAGAAAGCAAAAAAACTAACTTATCATTCGGAATAATTAAGTTGCCAAACTTATTTTCCCAAGTATCCGACTGTGATGTTGTTAATCTTATAAATTCATCAATTTTTTTAGGGTACAGTCCTGCAACCATAGTAAGCCGATTAAGGCTATTTTTTGAACGCTCATACCAATCAGACCATCCGCTCATTGCCTTATGAGCTGCAACCAAAATATCAAAGGCTTTCGTTTTACCATTTAATTTTTTAACACTGAAAAATAGAAGATCTAATAAGTATCGCTTGTCATCAAAACGATCAATAAACGTCGACATCTTTGGAATTAGCTGCTGTAATAGTTCAAGCTCTTTATCATGGGTACACCAATATTTGTACCAGCCCTTCCAAAATTTACGAGTGCTATATTTTCCTTTGAGCGCTTCAATCAGTTCTTCGAATTTTTCAGGGGGATAATCCGATGGCTGCAACGAAATTGTTTCATCAAGTTCATTAACCGACGGTTGCTTTTCTTCAACCGTATTTCGAACATTAATACCAAGAAGATTCTCTATTTCATCGGCAATGCAAATAGCATGAGGCTCTCCTTTCTCAATCTTTTTTCTGAGCACTTGGTAGCAGCTAGAGTGTAATCCTGTAAGATATAAACATTTTGTAATTGGTGAAGCAAAATTACACCTTTCAAGCAACCTATAAATTGTTTCTTCAGCATAATACCATTCGCCATCACTGAGTTCCTGCTCATAAACTGAAGCTGCTGTTTGCGGATTTAATTTTGCTAATAATGAAGATATTGAACGTTTAGAATGCCTAGTTTCATCCCCATCAGTAAATTCGGATATATTAAAAACTATCGGTGATATTCGTTCTAATATTACCAAGGCAGAACTTGGATCAGATTCAGAAAGGTATTCTACTGCTTTCAATACATCAAAGATGGTACTGTCTTTGTGATATCCGTAACCAAGCACAAAGTCCCATGTCTTTCTCAAATATTTTTTAAAAAGAGCTAAATTATCATGTTGGAATGCGATTTTAGCTAGCTCAAGATAAGCATTAGAATGCTCAATTGTTTGCTCTAACTCATTTAATTGTCGATTATCTTCAAGCTCAATAAGTAGCTCGGCCGCGGCATCATCTAATAACTTAAGACCTGCGTCCTTATACCATAGCCTTAGCCAGTCAACTCTAAATAAACCATCCTCAATAGTATGCTTTAGTTCACCACGCGAAATTTCAGATTTGGTTGTTATTAGGTGACAATCAGCTGCAATTTCAATCCAAGCACGCTTTAAATCTATTTCGGCTCTCCGTGTTTCCCATTGGGTCTCATCTAATATTGGAATACGCGGAAACATCGCACAAACTACGTCAAAGTTCAGTGTATTTCCTGCGATAAGTTCATTTGCGACTAAATCTGCTAATTCATTGATTAAATCATAATGGGCTGACACACTCACTCTATCTGCAGTTGCACTTACTGGTAACCAAGAATAATCACCTTTTGCATTTAACCTAATACAAAGTGAAGAAAAAAACCAGCAATGGTAGCTACTCGCAACGTCAACTTTGAAGGCTTTCGAAGACTGACCATGAAAGTAATGAGTCCTAATATTGGTGAAGATTTTCTTCGAAAAAATATCTATAAACTGAGATAGATGCTGCGAAGAAAAAGATCCATATTCTTGCCTACAGGTTATACCAGCCCCTTCCAGTATGCTTAATCTAATTACATCAAGTTCGATTTGACCAATATGATTTGAAGCAGGGAATAAGCATTGTCGTGCCCTAAAGAGCAGGTCAAATTCTTTTTTTATGCGACATGCACGTCTAAAGCTAGCCACATATTCATCAGGCCAATTAGAGAATTTTCCTTCTTCAAAAATTGCATCAAAATTAAGACTATCAGTTAATACTCCAGCCTTTATCAATGTAGTTGCTTCAACTTCATTATCTTGAGAGTGTCGTGAAGACAAGAGTTTGGTTTTAGCCCGATATCTATCAATGGCCTTCTGCGATAATAGCTCTGCTTGAGCCGTCGCCCCTCTATACCATAATGCAATTGCCAATATAGATAACTTGGTTGGTGAATACTCGTTTTGTCCTGAGATTATTTCGTTTAGAGACTGCTCATCAGCGATCAGTAGCGAGAGCATCTTCAAGTTAGTGGAGTCCCATGTTTGAAATTCAGGACCATTTATAAGTCTAGTTTTTAGAGCTCTATGTCGATATGCCTCCGCATAGTCTAGCTCCTGGAAAGCATAAGTTTCAGCCTCAGATAGCAATCGAATACATGCTCTAACCGGCATTCCTATTATAAGCCTATCCAGCACCCAATCTCGAGTAACCCCCTGTCGCAACTTGAAAGAATCACCACCTCGAGCCAAACTAGACCAAAGCCAATTATCTTTGAGATGTGTTGGAGCACTAGAGCTAAGCCATTCACATACAGGTGGTAACAACGAATTTATTCGCTCCTGGTGTTCTTTCTGATTTCGAACAAATACTACTAGGCTTTCGTGGAAGGGTCTTATGCCACAAATTCCCTCAGAGAGCATATGTGCAACTGCATCTACACTCGGTGCATATTCATGATTGTCTCTTATAACGACACCGATCGCTTGTCTCGGCCATGCAAACTGAAAGCCACTGCATAGATGAAGAACATCTTTTTGTCTATAATTGAGGTTACGCCAAAGCTCAGAATAGTAAGTAGTAATATTACCATCGGAGCACGGAGGAAGCTTTTCAATTTGCCAAGCAGAAAGTGCTAATCCATGATGAGAAAGATACTCAGATGAGTAAATTATATGCAGAGGGTAGCCATTTGTTATTTCTAATAAAACGCCAGCACTGTTCTGAATCTCTTCGTCAATTTGATTTTCATGACAGTTTAAGAACAATCGACCAGATTCAATATGAATTTTTAAAAATTCGTATATCGAATTTCCAGACATCTCAGGTAACCAATGCCATTTATTCTTAGGAGAGTAAGTGAGCAGTGTGTTAGGAAGCAATTCATCATCAACTGGTTGCGTTCCGACAAGTACAACTAAGTTGTCTGTTGTAGGAAGCAATTGCCTGAATGTTTCATCCAATGGATTTTTATTTTTAGCATTATCTCGCCAAACATGATCCAGTCCATCAATCAATACGACAAATGGTTTTCCTTTACCTTTGTAGTAAGTTGCACAGGTTGACAAAGCATCACGCAAATTTTCTGGTTGGGATGTATTAGCATTTGATTCTTTATGAAAGCTATCGATTTGATGTAACAGAGATTCAGCAACAATCCTTGGGCTTAGCCTATCTTCAGTTGTATCTCCCAAAGATAAGAAATAGTGGTGACGTATTAACGGAACCTCCTGCTCTTCCAGTTCTTGGCATAAAAAAGATAGATACGTACTTTTTCCAGTACCAGGCTTCCCCGTTAAAGTTATGACTTCCCCATTGGAGCGATTAATTTTAGCAAGTAATTCATTGTGAAAGTCTGAGTTAGGGAGGCAGTAGTCATCAGGAACAGAGAATAATTCAGGTATAGACTCTGGTCTTTTGGGTGATAAGACTTCTCTAATATGATGAAGATAAATCCAACCATGCTCTGGTGGATTATCTTTAAACATTGCCCATTCACGAGCTCTTGCTACAAGCCGTTCGACGCCTGTATCGTCGGAAAATTTTAGAAGCTCAGATCGAACACTACGTTTTATCGCAAGATAGTCACCATCACTATGTTGGATACTCAATTTCGAAAAAAGAAAAATGGCAGCTTCTTTATTTCCTAGCTGGTGAATAATCTCAAGCTGTAAGTCATTATGAATTTGACTAAAGTCTACTTTTGAACCGAGTAGGCAGGACTCTATTGACCTATCTGGCCGCTTGTTAGTCAAAAGAATAACATCTCCAAGCTTTTCAGCAGGCACGGCACTAATAGCATCATAGAGCTTTTTAAGAATAGAACGAGACCTAGCTGTGTTGCCTGAGATCTTCAACAACCAATCCCAAGTAAGGCAGTTTTCATCCTTCTCTGGGGAAGGCGTGAATTTCACTTGCCAATAATCTCTAACTCCATCTGGTCGCTCACAGACAATATCGTCTATTCCTTCAGGTGTTTCATTGCCATCTGTATCGGCTTCGAATACCATCCTGACATACTTCGTTGGACTATGAAGCCATTCAGCAAGCAGTTTTACTCCCTGCAAAGTCTGATAATCATAGCCTGTATAGATAATTGCAGAACTTTTAACTTTCATAAGACTCGAAACTTTTTTTATTCAATAAATTATCCTCTCCATCCCAAAAGTATACTTTATCAACAGTTAACATTATACTTTTCCTGAAGGAAATATTTTTTCCTAATCTGGCAGTCCCTTGTTTAAAAATTTGTATCTATCAGATTAAGTTTGATCTTCTACAACTCATATAAGTAAATTTAAAATTTGTAGGTAACAATGCTTCTTTTAATTTTTCAGTCAAGAATTTAGTATCACTTCATCGCTACCCCTAACCACTTCACCATTTCCCGTTCACTCCACCCCTTACGCTGAGCATAATCTTTCGCCTGATCTTCATCAATGCGACCTAGTGTAAAATACTCACTCGCTGGGTGGGTGAAATACCAGCCGCAAACAGAAGCGGCGGGCCACATGGCGTAGCTTTCAGTGAGTTTCATACCTATGCGTTGTTCTACTTCGAGTAGATCCCAAATCAGTTGTTTTTCGGTGTGTTCCGGGCAGCTTGGGTAGCCGGGGGCGGGGCGGGTGCCGATGTAGTTTTCGGCAATTAAGCCTTGATTATCAAAAGTTTCATCGGAATAGCCCCACACTTTAGTGCGCAGTTCAAAATGCAGATATTCTGCCATCGCTTCCGCTAGGCGATCGCCGATGGCTTGTAGCAAGATAGCGTTATAGTCGTCTCCTGCCGCTTTGAAGCCATCCACCAGATCATGTTCTTCTACGCCGGCACAAACGGCAAACATACCTAAATAATCTTGCTGTGCGCTGGTACGATCAGCAATAAAATCGCTTAAGGCAAGGTTGTACGGACTTTTGCTATTTTTGCCCCGTTCCCCTTGTTGGCGTAGGTGATAGGCTTTGCCTGCCACTAAAGTGCGGTCAGCATCATGATAGACTTCAATATCATCACCGGTGCGATAGGCTGGGAAAATGCCCATAACGCCGCTTGGCTTAAGTTTGCCGTTTTGCTCAAATTCATCCAGCATCAGTTGTGCGTCGTTCCACACTCGACGTGCTTCTTCGCCGCCTTCTGGATAATCGAAGGCATCGGGATAGCCGCCCATCAAGCCCCATAAACGGAAAAACGGTGACCAGTCGATAAATTGACGCAGTATGGCAATCGGCACGTTTTTATATTCCACAATACCGGTTTGATTCGGTTGTGGCACTTGGTAATCCGCCCATTCGCCAGCAAACGGCTCAAAACGGTTGGCTCTGGCTTCTTCAATGCTCAACTGTTTGCGAGCAGGTTTGCGATTAGCAAAGGCGTGCTGAATTTTTTCATACTCTTTTTTGGTGCGTTGCCACAATTCCGCCTTGCTTTCTGGGTTCATCAATGCCGCACACACCGTCACCGCACGCGAGGCATTGGTGGTGTAGATTACTTCATGGGCATATTTGGGATAGAGCTTGATCGCGGTGTGTTCTTTCGAGGTGGTTGCCCCGCCAATCAATACCGGAATATTGAGTTTCAAGCGAGTGAGTTCGCCTAAGAAATATTCCATTTCATCCAGTGACGGGGTGATCAAGCCGCTCAAGCCGATAATATCTGCTTTTTCACGAAGTGCGGTTTCGATGATTTTATCCGCCGGCACCATCACGCCTAAGTCGATCACTTCAAAGTTATTACATTGCAATACCACGCTCACAATATTTTTGCCGATGTCGTGTACATCGCCTTTCACCGTGGCGATCACCACTTTGCCGCTTGACGATCCTTTCTGCTTGGTGGCGTTGATAAACGGCTCAAGATAGGCGACGGATTGCTTCATCACCCGCGCGGATTTCACCACTTGCGGCAGAAACATTTTGCCGTCGCCAAACAGATCGCCGACTACGTCCATACCCGCCATCAGCGGCCCTTCAATCACCTCCAACGGGGAACTGAATTGTTGGCGTGCTTCTTCGGTATCTTCAATAATAAAATGGGTAATACCTTTAACCAGAGCATGTTTTAACCGCTCGGTCACGTCCCATGTCCGCCATTCGGCAACATTGGTATCCTCTTGCTCGCCACCTTGGTTGCGGTATTTTTCCGCAATTTCTAACAGGCGATCGGTGGAATCTGCACGACGATTGAGCACCGCATCTTCCACCACATCACGCAGTTCGGAATCCAAATCATCATAGATCGCCAACTGCCCAGCATTGACGATCCCCATATCCATCCCAGCTTTAATCGCATGATACAAAAACACCGCATGGATCGCTTCACGCATAAAATTATTGCCACGTAACGAGAACGACACATTCGACACCCCACCTGAAATTTTAGCGAACGGCAGGGTTTGTTTAATCCGTGCAGTGGCATTAATAAAGTCCACACCGTAATTATTATGTTCTTCAATGCCGGTGCCGATGGCGAAAATATTGGGGTCGAAAATAATATCTTCCGGCGGAAAATCCAGTTGATCGACTAAGATTCGATAAGCTCGGGTACAAATCTCCACCTTGCGTTCTTCGGTATCCGCTTGCCCCACTTCATCAAATGCCATCACCACCACTGCCGCCCCATAACGGCGCACCAATTTGGCTTGGGTGATAAATTTTTCTTCGCCCTCCTTAAGGGAAATGGAGTTGACAATGCCCTTGCCTTGAATAGATTGCAGCCCCGCTTCAATCACTTCCCATTTGCTTGAGTCAATCATCACTGGTACTTTTGCCGCATCAGGTTCGGTCGCCATAATATTTAAAAACCGTGCCATGCAGGCTTGTGAATCAAGCAACGCTTCGTCCATATTCACATCAATCACTTGTGCGCCGTTTTCTACTTGATCAATCGCAATTTCAATCGCCTCACTAAATTTATCTTCTTTAATCAATCGTTTGAATTTTGCCGAACCGGTCACATTATTGCGTTCGCCCACATTGACAAACAAACTGTTTTCATCAATGGTGAGCGGCTCTAAGCCCGATAATCGCATCGCGGTTTTCAACTGTGGCAACGGGCGTGGTTTGATCCCACTCATCACTTCACTAAAGGCTTTGATATGCTCAGGCGTGGTGCCGCAACAGCCACCGACAATATTCAAAAAGCCGCTTACCGCCCACTCTTTGAGCTGTGCCGCCATCTCCTCTGCCCCAAGATCGTAGCCACCGAAAGCATTTGGCAAACCGGCGTTAGGGTGAGCGGAAACATAGCATTCGCTGATTTTTGACATCTGCTCCACATATTGACGCAACTCTTTCGGGCCTAAAGCACAGTTCAAGCCAAAACTCAGCGGTTTTGCATGACGAAGTGAGTTATAAAAGGCTTCCGTCGTTTGTCCCGACAGCGTTCGCCCAGAGGCATCGGTAATCGTGCCTGAAATCATGATCGGCAGTTTTACGCCTAATTCATCAAACACGCTTTCAATGGCAAACACTGCCGCTTTGGCATTCAGCGTATCAAAAATAGTTTCGATCATAATCAGATCTGCCCCACCGTTGACCAAGCCTCGAGTGGCTTGCGCATAGGCTTCCACTAATTGCATAAAGGTGACATTGCGAAAGCCGGGATCGTTGACATCAGGCGAAATGGAAGCGGTGCGGTTGGTTGGCCCCAGCACGCCGGCAACAAAGCGCGGTTTATCCGGCGTGCTATACTGATCCGCTACCAGCCGTGCCAGTTTTGCTCCGGCAAAATTCAGCTCATAAGCAATCGCTTCCAGATCATAATCGGCTTGCGCAATGGTGGTGGAACTAAACGTATTGGTTTCAATAATATCCGCTCCGGCTTCGAGATATTGCTCATGAATACGTTTAATCACTAACGGCTGAGTTAAGGTCAATAAATCGTTGTTGCCACGCAAATCAATTGAACTTTGTTTAAACCGCTCACCACGAAAATCAGCTTCTGTCAGTTTATATTGTTGGATCATCGTCCCCATCGCCCCGTCTAAAATCAGAATACGTTGGGCAAGGGCTTGTTCGAGTAGCGTTTGTGCAAGTGCGGTTTGAGCGTGTGACATAAGCTGGCTTTCCATTGATAAATTCGATTAAAATTGTTCAAAGCATAGGTTTGGGACTAAGGTTTGTCAAATAAAAGTGCGGTTAGGTTTTCTGCTGCTCCTACACGTTCAATTAAAATTTCAAGCGTAGGTACGATTAGGCAATTTATTGCCGTAATCCTACGTTTTTAATTTCGTTTCACAATGATGCCAGATCCGATGCTGGTGCAAGTTTGGTTTGTTGATTATGGTGATTGGAAGGAAATAAACCACGATTTGACCGCACTTTGATTCCGACAGCGACCTGCGGTCGCAATCGGTTAAGCAGCCTACGGCTGAATCAGCCTCCGTTGAGGCTGTCAGAGCGGTAAAACCGCTCATCTATGCGTAACCGATTGCGGTGAAACCGCTGTCGGGGGTTAGAGAAATTTTCAGTATAATGGAAATCAAGGACGATTTCGGGATAATTTTCATTATAATGAAAATGACTTAAACACCAATCCCCCTCCATTAACAAAATTCATAGATATTATGAAAATTGTGATATTGCTTTTATACAGGAAAGCAGATAGAGTTTAACCATCTAGACGGCTAAAATAAAATATAAAAGGAACACCCTATGAGCTACGCCAAAGAAATTGATCACTTAAATCATTCCCTCGCCAATTTAAATGGTGAAATCAATGTCTCCTTTGAATTTTTTCCGGCAAAAAATGAAAAAATGGAAACTATTTTGTGGGATTCAATCCATCGTTTAGCCCCGCTAAAGCCGAAATTTGTTTCAGTGACTTATGGCGCGAATTCGGGGGAACGTGACCGCACCCATGGTATTGTGAAACGCATTCAACAAGACACCGGCTTAATTGCAGCACCGCACTTGACCGGGATTGACGCAACGCCTGATCAACTGCGTGTGATTGCGCAAGATTATTGGGACAGTGGCATTCGCAATATCGTTGCCTTGCGTGGCGATGAGCCGCCCGGTTATGCCAAACAACCGTTCTATGCCTCGGATTTGGTGAAATTGCTGAAAGAAGTGGCGGATTTTGATATTTCAGTGGCGGCATATCCGGAAGTTCACCCCGAAGCCAAATCGGCACAATCCGATTTATTACATTTAAAAGAAAAAGTCGCCGCCGGCGCAAACCGTGCGATTACGCAATTCTTTTTTGATGTGGACAGCTATTTGCGCTTCCGTGATCGTTGTGTGGCGGTGGGAATTGATGTGGAAATCGTACCGGGCATTCTGCCGGTCACCAACTTCAAGCAGCTGCAAAAAATGGCGACCCTCACCAACGTGAAAGTGCCGAGTTGGATGCCGAAAATGTATCAAGGTCTCGAAGACGATCAAACCACACGCAACCTCGTAGCGGCGAGTATTGCTATTGATATGGTGAAAGTGTTATCCAACGAAGGGGTGAAAGATTTCCATTTTTACACTTTAAACCGCTCGGAACTGACTTATGCGATTTGTCATTTACTCGGCGTACGCGCGGTATAATGTAGTATAATTACTTATTATTAATTGACAAGGACGTAGCCAATACGTCCTTTGTCACATTTTTTATTTGAGAGGAACCTATGAACAAAAACCTAATTACCACCACACTTTTAGCCAGCTTGCCGTTGGTAGCAGTGGCGGAGCAACAAGCTAACAGCCTTGATCCTATTGTGGTGACCGCAAGCCGAAATCCAACCGAAATCACCAACACGGTGGCTCAAGTGCGAGTGATTAAACAACAAGATCTTAGCTTATATCAAGGGCAAACCGCACTTGATGTGATTAAAATTCAACCGGGTGTCAGTTCTTATGGTAGCGGCGGTGCAGACAAGGCAACCAACATCTTTTTGCGTGGTTACAGCGGTTCACAAATTTTAGTGTTGATTGACGGCATTCGTTATAGCTCGGCAACCACGGGGACAGCGGCATTAAATTTATTACCGGCGGATCAAATTGAACGCATTGAAATTTTGTATGGTGCGACTGGGGCAGCATTATATGGTGCCGACGCAATGGGCGGCGTGATTCAAGTGTTCAGCAAGAAAACCGTTAAACAAGGCACGCACGGTTATGTTACCTTGGGCGGTGGTTCACATGGTCACTTTACTTATGGGGCTGGGGCTGGCTATCAAGACGATAAAAGCAGCATTAGCTTTAATGGCTCGCACAACAAAAATGACGGCTTCAATGCGATAGCATCGCCTTATGTTGACAGCCAACGCGACAAAGATGGTTATGATAGCAAAAATGGCAGCCTTGCCATTAGCCATAAACTCAACGATAACTTCACTCTTGGTGGCAGTGCGATTTATAACCGTTCAACCAGTGAATACGACAATGCTTTCAGCACCGCAAGTGATGTGATTACCAAACAACGCAATGGCAGTGGACAGATTTTTGGCGATTGGCAATATGCAGAAGGTTCAAATCTGCGTATGCAATATGGTGAATCCATTGATAAATCAAGCAACTATGAAGATGGCGTGAATACTGGCACGTTCAACACTAAACAGCAACAAGCCAGTTTGCAAATCAATCAACAATTACCAGTGGGTGAATTCATTGCGGGTACAGAATATTTAAAGCAACGTGTGCAAAGCGATACTGCCTTCACCAAAACCAAGCGTGATGTCACCAGCGGTTTTGTGGGTTATCAACTGGTGCAAGATAAATTCGATGCTCAAGCCTTTGTGCGTTATGACGATAATTCGCAATTCGGCGGCAAAACCACCTATAACCTTGGTGCAGCTTACGCACTTAGCGAAAATTTACGTGCAGGAGCAAGCTATGCCACCGCTTATCGTGCACCAACCTTTAATGAATTATACTTCCCAATGGCGTGGGGCAGCGGCGGTAATCCTGAACTAAACCCTGAAACCAGTAAAAACAGCGAAATTTTCGTTGAATATGCAGATAACTACCAGGTAACTCGCTTAACTGGCTACTATAATAATGTAAAAGATCTGATCACAGGCTGGACACCCTATAATTTATCTAAAGCCAAAATCAAAGGTGTCACCCTAACTTCTGACTGGGCGATCAATGATTATTTATTCGGTTTTAGCTACGATTATCAACAAGCCAAAGACGCTAGCGATGGGACAAATCACGGCAAATTACTCACCATCCGCCCGAAACACAAAGGTACTGCCTATGTGGGCTATCGTGTGGAAAATATCGATCTACGTGCTGAATATCAATATGTCGGCAAATATTATCGCACCGCAGGGGAAACCAATCCAATTAGCAGTTATGGTTTGGTGAATTTAAGCGGAACCTATCGATTCACCCCGAATATCAGCGTAACGGCTCGCATTAATAATCTATTTGACAAAGATTATGTAACCAATTCCGCAACCGCATGGGGTTCAACCACAACCTACAACGAAGACGGCACCAATGTATTTGTTGGTGTAACGTTGGGTTTTTAATGTGGTAAAATAGCTATATTTTAACCTAGTACGGCAAAGCCGTACTAGGTTACGCATAGATCAGCCGCTTTGCGGCTGCTTTAGAGAGGCAATTTCACCCTACCACAACATCAAATGAAAAAAACAATCAAAATTCTCACCGCACTTTGCCTTTGCGTACCGATTGCCCACGCCGAGCAATTTGTTTCGCTGACGTTGTGTAGTGATCGCTTGCTGATCGAATTGGCTCGTCCGGAGCAAATTGCGGCAATGTCGCCTTATTCGAGCAATCCTCTGATGATGTTGGATAAGCTAAATCACGACAAACCGACACTGCAACCGCACTTGACCGCACTTTTGCCTTATTTAGACAAAACCGTATTACTCAATGAACAGTTTTATCCGCAACTGGCTGCTGCGCTAAAACAGCTTGGCGTGAAAATTATCCCGGTCAACGACAGTCCGCAGACACCGGAGCAACTGTTTGCGTTTATCTTGCAATTGGGCGAAATCACCCATAATCAAGCGCACGCCGAGCAGTTAGTCGCCACATTACAAGCCCAAAATTTTAATTTGAATCAAGCATTAACTGAAACCCTGATTTTATCCGATACCGGCGTGGTAGAAAGCGATTTGCCGCAATATCAAACGCTATTAAAACTGCTTGGGCTGACCCCGCTGAAAAGTCATCTCAGCGCACAAAATTTTTCACTGGAACAGGTTGTGCGCAGTCAGCCCAATTTCCTGATTGCGCTAAGCGACAAACAGGGTTATAACACGCAAGCGGAACTACTTTCCCATCCGTTGTTGCAGCAGTTGTTTCAATCTCGCGCGCAAGCCAGCGCACCGCTGAAATATACCTACTGTTTCGATCACGGGGTGTGGCAGGGAGCAGCGTTACTCTATCAACAGTTGCTTTATCAACAGTAACTTTATCAACAATTAAATGAAAAACATGAATAAACTGAATCTGTTACTGCTCGTGCTGTTGCTGGGGATCAGCACGGCGTCTATGTATTACCAACTCGGCGATTTTGCCGCTTTACGCAATGCTGAAGGCGTGCTGAGCGATATGCGCGACTTAGTGCTGTGGGAAATCCGCTTGCCGCGCCTCGGCTTGGCGATCGTGACCGGCGCCAGTTTAGCGCTTGCCGGCAATGCAATGCAGGGCATCTTCCAAAATCCACTTGCCAGCCCCGGTTTATTAGGCAGCGCCAACGGCGCCACCACCACCAGCGTGTTTATTTTATATTACTTTTCCGCCCCCTTGAGCCTGTTATTGTTAGGCGGTGTGGTCGGTGCCTTGTTGAGTTTTTTATTGGTTTATCTGATCGCTAAAAATCATGGCACGACAATGATGATTTTAAGCGGGGTGGCGGTGAATATGCTGCTCGCTTCCGCCATTGCGTTGCTGCTTTCCAACGCCCAAAGCCCATGGGCATTGGCGGAGCTGTACCGTTGGCTGCAAGGTTCGTTGGCATGGGCGAAAACGGACACCTTATTGTTATCGTTACCGATTATCTTACTGGGTATTTTTTGCTTATATCGCCAACGACATTATCTGGATCTGCTCACTTTTGGCGAAGAAACCGCCGGCACCATGGGAATCGATCCCAACAAGAGCTTTTTTATCACGACATTCGGCGTGGCATTATTGGTCGGCGCAGTGATTCCGCAAACCGGAACCATTGGTTTTATCGGCCTGATTGCACCGCACTTTGCCCGCCTGTTACTCAAAAAACGCCCGTCACAACTGTACATCACCAGTGGGTTATTGGGCGCATTGCTGCTGTTGGTTGCCGATTTAAGCATTGTCTATCTGCCGTTTTTCTCACATATTTATATCGGCACACTCACCGCCTTGATCGGTGCGCCGTGCCTAATCTGGATTTTGCTGCAGCAACAACGGAGCCTCTATCGTGATTAAAATTGAAAATCTCAGCTTTCCCTATGCCTTACAAGATATTACTTGTACGTTTGCACAAGGCAAATTGATTGGGATTATGGGAGCGAACGGTGCAGGCAAATCCACCTTGCTGAAAGCCATTGCCGGTATTTTGACGACAAAGTGCGGTCAGATTTGGCTAAACCACCGCAAACTCAGCGACCTCAGCCCACACGAAAAAAGCCAACAATTGGCGTATCTTGCCCAAAACACACAGATTCATTGGGATTTATCAACATATGATGTGATTGCGCTCGGCTTACTACAACCGCACTCGCACAATAAAGCGTTGCAAAAAGTGCGGTCAATGGCAGAAAAATTTGCGCTAGCATCGCTGCTTGATAAACCGTTCAAACAACTTTCCGGCGGCGAAAAAGCACGGGTGCAACTGGCACGCTGCTGTATAAAAGAGGCGCCTTTGCTGCTGGCAGACGAACCGATTGCACCGCTCGATCCCTATTATCAGATCGACATCATGCAGCAACTGAAAGCCCTCACGCCCGACCGCACTTGTGTGATCGCCATTCATCACCTTTCACTTGCCTACCGTTTCTGTGATGAAGTGATTTTGCTTGGCAACGGCAAGATCATTGCCAGCGGTGCAACCCAAAGCGTGCTGACCGAGGACAATTTAGCGACTGCTTTTGGCATTCGGGCACAGATTGATCCGCTGCGGCGTGAGATTTTTGCCGTGGAGAAATCAGCTAACCAGTGCGCTGCCAAATAACAAAAAATCCAACCACTATCTCAGTGATTGGATTTTTAATCTGCCTTATGCGGTTAACGCCACGCTTTGAATTGGTTGATTAAACCGTTGGTCGAGCTGTCGTGCGTGCTGATTTCTTGATCATTTTCTAACTCAGGCAAAATGCGATTGGCGAGCTGTTTGCCCAGCTCCACACCCCATTGGTCGAAGCTGAAGATGTTTAAGATCACGCCTTGTACGAAAATTTTATGCTCATACATCGCAATCAATGCGCCCAAGCTAAACGGTGTGATTTTTTGCAACAAAATCGAGTTGGTCGGGCGGTTGCCTTCGAATACTTTGTACGGCACGATATGCGCCACTTCGTTTAAGGTTTTGCCTGCGTCTAAAAATTCTTGTTCCACCACAGCTTGGCTTTTGCCGAATGCCAAGGCTTCGGTTTGCGCAAAGAAGTTGGAGAGCAATTTGGCGTGGTGATCCGCCAGCGGATTGTGGCTCTGCGCCGGGGCAATGAAATCGCACGGAATGCGCTGCGTGCCTTGGTGAATCAGTTGGTAAAAGGCGTGCTGTCCATTGGTACCCGGCTCACCCCAGATAATCGGCCCGGTTTGATAGCTGACTTTTTCGCCGTTACGCGCCACAAATTTACCGTTCGATTCCATGTTACCCTGCTGGAAATAAGCGGCAAAACGGTGCAAATATTGGTCATACGGCAGGATCGCTTCAGATTCTGCGCCCAAGAAGTTGCTGTTCCAAATGCCGACTAACGCCAACGTTGCAGGGATATTCTGCTCAAGTGCGGTATGGCGGAAGTGGTTATCCATCGCATGCGCACCACTTAACAGCTGCTCAAAATTATCGAAGCCGATCGACAACGCAATTGACAAACCAATCGCTGACCATAATGAATAGCGACCGCCAACCCAATCCCAAAACTCAAACATATTGGCGGTGTCGATGCCGAATTCTGCTACTGCTTTGCCGTTGGTGGACAATGCCGCAAAGTGTTTGGCTACATGTTTTTCATCTTGCGCCGTAGCTAAGAACCACTCACGCGCAGAAAGTGCGTTAGTCATGGTTTCTTGAGTGGTAAAGGTTTTGGAGGCAACCAACACCAAGGTCGTTTCCGGATTAACTTTTTTCAGGGTTTCGGCAATATGCGTGCCGTCCACGTTGGAGACAAAGTGCATATTCAGATGGTTTTTATACGGGCGCAGCGCTTCGGTCACCATATAAGGGCCTAAATCCGAGCCGCCGATACCGATATTAATTACGTCGGTGATCGCTTTGCCGGTATAACCTTTCCATTCGCCGCCAATCACACGCTCACAAAACGCTTTCATCTTCGCCAGCACCGCATTCACTTCCGGCATCACATCTTTGCCATCGACCAACACCGGTGTGTTGCTGCGGTTGCGAAGTGCGGTATGCAGCACCGCACGGTTTTCAGTGCGGTTGATTTTTTCACCGCTGAACATCGCTTCGATTGCTTGCGGCAAGGCGCATTCGTTTGCCAGTTGTCGCAACAGCGTTAAGGTGTCTTGATTAATCGGGTTTTTAGAAAAATCAACCAAAATTTCTTGGTTAAATGAAAGTGAATAATTGGCGAAACGGTTATTCTCTTGCGCAAACAATTGCGCAATCGTCACCTCTTGCTGCTGTTGCTTATGTGCTGCCAATGCTTGCCATGCAGCGGTTGTAGTCGGATTAATATTTTGCATTTAATACCTCATGAGTTAATTAATATTCTGTTACTATCTGTATTCCATTATTACCCTTGGGGTCAGCTTGGTCACTAATTCATAGCTGATCACCCCGATATGCCGCGCGACTTCTTCAATCGGCAACACATTGTGCTGCGAATCTTTGCCCCAAAAAATAACTTCATCGCCCACCTGCGCTCGGCTATCAGCACCTAAATCGACGGTAATCATATCCATCGACACTTTGCCGACAATCGGCACACGCTTGCCGTTGATTAATACAGGCGTTCCCGCTGGCACATCGCGTGGATAGCCATCACCATACCCCAATGCGACTACGCCGATTTTTGTGTCTTTCTGGCTCAACCATGCGCCACCATAGCCAACCGGCTCGCCTGCCGGATGTTCACGCACTGCAATCAGGCTAGAGCTGAACGTCATCGCCGGTTGCAAACCATATTCTGTCGCAAGCTGATCATTAGTCGGCGAAATACCATATAAGATAATCCCTGGCCGCACCCAGTCAAAATGTGAGGCTTGCCAGTATAAAATTCCGTTCGATGCGGCAAGACTGCGCTCCCCCTCTTTATCGGCGCACGCCTGTTGGAAGCGCTGCAACTGAATTTCACTGTAACCGCACTTCAACTCTTCGGCACGGCTGAAATGGCTAACAAAATTAATCTGCGGCTGCACATTCGGGCAGCGTTGCAAACGTTGATAAAACGTATCGACTTCTGCTAACGATACCCCTAAACGGTGCATGCCGCTATCGATTTTAAGCCAAACTTTTATTTTACGGTCTAATACCGCACTTTCCGGTGTTTGTTCCAGTACTTGTTCCAGCGCTTGTAGTTGATATTTGCTATGCACTACCGTCTCGATATTGTGGATGAGCAAATGCGGTAAATCATCGGCGCTGAAAAATCCTTCCAATAATAAAATCGGTTTTTCAATCCCCTGCTGCCGTAGTGCCAGAGCCTCTGCCAAACGTGCCACACCATAGCCATCTGCGTATGGCTGCACCGCTTTGGCAACCTGTAGCATGCCGTGCCCATAGCCATTGGCTTTAACAATCGCCAAAATACGGCTGTTTGGTGCTAAGCGCTTCACCTGTTGCAAATTGTGTTGCAGCGCAGACAATGAAATCGTTGCAGTTGCTGTTTTCACCCTAACCTCTTAATCTTCTTCGTTATATTCAGGGCCGGCATAATTGTCAAAACGAGAATAACGCCCGTTAAACATCAACCGCACTTTGCCGATTGGACCGTTCCGTTGCTTACCGATAATGATTTCAGCAATATTTTTCATTTCGCTGTTATCATGATACACCTCGTCACGATAGATAAACATAATCAAATCTGCGTCTTGCTCAATAGATCCCGATTCACGCAAATCAGAATTGACCGGACGTTTATCAGCACGTTGCTCCAAGCTACGGTTCAGCTGCGACAGCGCAACCACCGGCACTTGTAGCTCTTTTGCCAGCGCTTTCAACGAGCGCGAGATCTCGGCAATCTCTAACGTGCGGTTATCCTGATAACCGGGCGCGCGCATCAATTGCAAATAGTCCACCATAATCAGGCTCAAACCGCCATGCTCACGATAAATTCGTCGCGCTCGGGCTCTCAGTTCGGTTGGGGTCAAGCCGGAAGAGTCGTCGATAAACAAATTCGGTTTATCGCTGAACATTTGTACCGTACTGTTGATTCGCGCCCACTCGGTTTCATCTTCAATTTGACCGGTACGGATTTTGGTTTGGTCGACCCGTGACATCGACGCTAAAATCCGCATCATAATTTGATCCGCCGGCATCTCAAGGCTGAACACCAACACCGGTTTGCTTTCACCCATCATCGCATTTTCACACAGGTTCATGGCAAACGTGGTTTTACCCATCGACGGACGGGCAGCGACAATAATCAAATCCGAAGGCTGCAACCCTGCCGTTTTGCGATCTAACGAGGAAAAACCGGTTGATACGCCGGTGACACCGTTCTTATTTTTCAATTTTGCCAACAGTTCAATTTTGTCTAACGTGCTATCCAAAATCGACAATACCCCTTTCGGACCTTCATTACTGCCATTGCGTTTTTCAGCGATTTCAAAGATTTTTCGCTCTGCTTCGTCCAATACCTCTTTCACCGGCTGCCCTTTCGGACTGTAGCCACTTTCAGCAATTTTATGTGCCGTTGAAATCAGCTCGCGCAACACCGCTTTTTCACGCACAATATCGGCATACGCCAAAATATTGGCAGCACTTGGGGTGTTTTTGGATAATTCAGCAAGATAGGCAAAACCACCGACATCATCGATAATACCTTTGTTTTTCAATGCTTGATCAAGGGTAATAATATCAATCGGTTGATCGAGGCGTGCCAAATGTTCCATTTGGTTAAAAATTAAGCGGTGCCCGTAAGTATAAAAATCATCAGCGATCACATGCTCGATCACCTCTTCCCACTGATCATTACTTAATAAAAGCCCGCCCAAAACCGCCTGTTCAGCTTCGATTGAATGCGGTGTCATCGCTTGCTCGATTTTTTTCTGTCCAGACTTATCGCCTGTTGCCGCAAAATGCGTCTTTTCGTTTGCCACCGGATTTTTACCTTATTTTCTGTCTCTGAATTGGCGTTCAGTATAACAAATTATTACGCTATTTTTTACTGCCAAAGGTAAAAGAGCGGTTCTGATTTTTCAACTGCCCAGAAAAAACCTCTATCCGCATAACAGATAGAGGTTGTATGGTGTTAGACCGCTTGCCTTTAATTAATCATGTTTGGCTTGGGTCGGCGCTGCAAAAACATGGCTGCTGGCGCTGTTGTGTCCGGCAGCACCTTTACCATGGAAATGGTAGCGCGATTCTTGCCATTGCACGATTTCAAACGCTGGCTGTGGCGCAAAAGAAGGGGCTTGCGCCATTGCCGAACGAGTATGTGTCACTTTCGAATAAGTACCGAAAAGCACTTGTACAACAGGTTCCGATGCTGAAACCACTTGCTGAGTCTCCACGGAGAGTTCTGGCGAGGCTTCCGGCAATGAAGTTACAACAGGCGCAACCGATTTGAGATCCCGCTCCGCTTCGGCTTCCGCTTCTGCGATAGAGGCTTTAATTTTCTTCTCAACCGACTCATTAGCCGCCTGAGTAACAAAACCTAACGGTTGTGCGCTTTTTTCACTATCAACAAGCAAAGAGACTGCTGGTGTACTTAGCACTTCGACCGCACTTTTTTCTGGTTTTGCTTGCTCTAGTTTTATTTCTTCGACTTTCGCTTGTTGTTCTTGTTGCAACAGCGTTTCTACCGGCACAAAAGGCGCGTTGCTTTCATCACGGAGTAAACCATGACCGTCTTGTGTTTTATTCACATATTGCATATCAACCCACACTTTACCGCTTGCCAATTCAGGCGAAGCAACCGCCGCAAATAACGGCATTGCCGCAGCCTGCGTGGTTGTGGTTTGACTTTGGCGACGACGGCGTTGGCTGCCGGTACGCAAATGACGAGGTAAACGGCGACGGCGCGAATTGCGTTGACGCAACTCTTCTTTTACTTCCGATGTATCTTCTGCCAGCTCCAATGCTTCAATATTACTATCCACTGCGACCGAATCCAGCGGTAGATCTCGCTCTGGTGCTGTTGCTACCAATGGCGCAACCGCACTTTCAATGACAGGTTCGATAGCCGGAGCTTGTTCAGAATCCGTTTGATCCGCTGCAACTTGCTCAACATCTGCGTTTAAACGCACTTTTTTACGCAAGTTACGACGCTCACGACGAACCGCCGCCGGCTGCTCGGCACTGTCACTCAATGCTTTGGATTTTTCCACCAAATCCGTACTTTCAAGCGCTTCGTTAGTCGTAACATCATTCCGTTTACGGTTGGAGCGCTTACGATCATTACGGTTATTTTTAACCGCATTATCGCTGCTTTCCGCCACCTCTTTCTCATTGTTGCGCTCATTGTTACGTTTTGCGGCACTATCCGATTTATTCTCGGTTTTGCTTAAGCGTTCATTGGCTGGGCGATCACTATTGCTGTTATCACGCTCGCTACGGTCATTGCGACGACGATTACGGTTCTGGTTATTGCGACGATCACCATTGCGCTCATTGTTGCGACGACGTGGCGCTTTCTCATCTGTTTTTTTCTGAGCTTCAGGTTCGGCTTCACTGACGAATAACCCTTTTAGCTTGGCAAACAAACGGCTGAGTAACGATGCTTGCGGCGCAGGAGCGACCACTTCTGCCGTCGGCATTGGTGCAGCCGTCGGCATATTCAACTCGCCAGCAGCGGCTTTTTCCAACACCGATTCCACCGTCACCACCGCACTGTCGGACGGCTGGCTACGAGTCAGCAGGTTTTCTTCGTTGTTGTGAGCAGTGGCATTATCATCATCTTGAGCATGATATTTGCTTAAATTGTAGCTTAAGGTATTGCTGATTTCGCCATCACGTAAACGGAACACCGAGAAGTGCGGTGTCTCCATCTGCTCATTTGGCACCACAATCACTTCGACATCGTGTCGTTTTTCGATGCTGTAAATCGCTTTGCGTTTTTCATTCAGCAAATAAGAGGCAATTTCCACCGGCACAATGGTATGCACCCGTGAGGTATTTTCTTTTAATGCTTCTTCTTCCAACAAACGCAAAATCGACAACGACAACGATTCGTTATCACGCACTTTACCGGTGCCTTGACAACGTGGGCAGATGTGATGTGAGGATTCGCCCAATGATGGACTCAGACGTTGACGTGACATTTCCAACAAACCAAAACGCGAAATACGGCTGATTTGAATCCGAGCACGATCTTGGCGCACCGCATCACGCATGCGGTTTTCCACTTCACGCTGGTGACGAATCGGGGTCATATCAATAAAGTCGATCACGATCAAACCGCCTAAATCACGCAAGCGTAATTGGCGTGCAATTTCGTCAGCCGCCTCCAAATTGGTATTAAGTGCGGTCTCTTCAATATCGCCACCGCGGGTTGCTCGCGCCGAGTTGATATCGATTGCGGTCAAGGCTTCGGTTACATCAATGACAATTGAACCACCAGACGGCAACCGCACTTCACGTTGGAACGCAGATTCGATTTGCGATTCAATTTGGTAGTGGCTAAACAGCGGCACTTCGCCTTGATACAGCTTGATACGGTTGATGAAATCAGGACGTACCAGCTTGATGTGTGCTTTGGCTTTTTCGTATACTTTGGCACTGTCGATCAAGATTTCACCAATATCACGCCGCAAATAATCGCGGATCGCCCGCACGATCACATCACTTTCTTGATGGATCAAAAACGGTGCTGCACGAGACTCAGACGCCTGTTTAATCGCATCCCAATGATGCAGCAGCACTTTCAAATCCCACTGCAATTCTTCCTGCGATTTGCCGACACCGGCAGTGCGCACGATCAAACCAACACCGTCCGGTACGTCTAATGAACTCAACGCATCTTTCAGCTCTTGTCTTTCATCGCCTTCGATACGGCGTGAAATGCCGCCGGCACGCGGATTATTCGGCATAATTACCAAATAACTGCCAGCTAGCGAAATAAAGGTGGTTAATGCTGCCCCCTTGTTACCCCGCTCTTCTTTGCTGACTTGAACAATGACTTCCTGTCCTTCTTTCAGCACATCGCGAATATTTGGGCGACCTTGAAATGAATAACCTTGCGGGAAATATTCACGCGCAATCTCTTTCAGTGGCAAGAAACCGTGGCGGTCAGTGCCGTAATCCACAAACGCCGCTTCAAGGCTGGGTTCAACCCGGGTGATTTTTCCTTTGTAAATGTTGGCTTTTTTCTGCTCGTGTCCCGGACTTTCAATATCCAAGTCGAACAAACGCTGTCCATCAACCAGCGCAACACGCAACTCTTCTTTTTGAGTTGCATTAATTAACATTCTTTTCATTGTTGTTGATACTCTATTATTTTGCTTAATTCTCAAACGGATAACCTGCGTACTGGGCTTTATCATCGACCTTGTGTCTGTCTGCTACAGTCAATCTCACGACTGTCTATGCTCAGGTGCATTGATGATATTACTAATGCCAAAATCATTTAATTAGTAAAAACAAAATACTATAGTTTATATTTTGCAAGCGGACGAACGTTATCCATCATGACAACCGCAGATTGAAATGTCTTACACTGATTGTTGCATTCATCGGCGGCCAGATGCCGTCAAACGGCAAATTCTTTTTTCAATTTTAATTTATGTCAGAGGATTGCTATGCCCCCACAATAAAAACGTGTCATTATTTCACTTTATAGGGCGGGTTGGCAAGGTGAGATAAGATAAATTTGTAACAAAATCACATTTCTTCTGCTATTTCTGTCACTTTCTCTCTATAATAAACCCAAATTCAAGTGAAAGGATGATATTGCCACATTATGACCATTGAGCAACCTAAAACTAACAGCATGCCACCAAGTGTACGCTTTCAAACCATCGATGCCGATCAAGCCGGACAACGGATTGACAACTACCTGCTAAGCCAGTTGAAAGGCGTACCCAAAAGCATGATTTACCGGATTATCCGCAAGGGCGAAGTGCGGGTCAATAAAGGACGGATAAAAGCGGAATATAAGCTGCAAGCCAATGATATTGTCAGGATTCCACCGGTTAAAATCGCAGAGAAAGAGCAAGCACCGATTTCTAACAAGCTGCACCAAGTCGCACAACTGGAACAGCAAATTCTGTTTGAGGACGACGTGTTGTTGGTGCTCAACAAACCGTCCGGCATGGCGGTGCACGGCGGCAGTGGACTGAGTTTCGGCGTGATCGAAGCGCTACGCAGCCTGCGTCCTGAAGCACGTTTTCTTGAATTGGTTCACCGTTTGGATCGCGACACCTCCGGCATTTTGCTGGTTGCCAAAAAGCGTTCGGCTTTACGCCATCTACACCAACAATTGCGCGACAAAACCATTCAAAAAGAGTATCTGGCACTGGTGCGCGGACAGTGGCAATCCCACTGCAAAGTGATTAATGCCCCGCTCAATAAAAACGAATTGGCGAGCGGCGAGCGGATTGTACGGGTCAGCGAACAAGGCAAACCATCGGAAACCCGCTTCAGCATTGAAGAGCGTTATGCTGAACAAGCCACATTACTCAAAGCAATGCCGGTCACCGGACGGACACATCAAATTCGGGTGCATACCCAATATGCTGGACATCCGATTGCAATGGACAGCAAATACGGCGATCAGGATTTCGACCAGCAAATGCAACAACTCGGTTTAAACCGCTTATTCCTGCATGCTTATGCAATTCGTTTTGAACACCCTAAAAGTGGTGAAACGCTACGTCTGAGCGCCGAATTGGATGCAGAAATGAAACGGATTTTACGCCAGTTACGCGAGCAAAAACAGGTGTAATCCGATGACAAACCGCACTTTTACCCCCAAAGTCGTGGTACTGACCGGTGCCGGCATTTCTGCCGAATCCGGAATCCGCACCTTTCGTGCCAGTGAGGGCTTATGGGAAGAACACCGTATCGAAGATGTCGCCACGCCTGAAGGTTTTCAACGCAATCCCGAATTAGTGCAGCGCTTTTACAATCAACGCCGTCAACAATTACAGCAAAGTGAGATTCGACCAAACGCTGCGCATTATGCGTTAGCCGAATTGGAGCAAAAGTTGGGCAATGATTTATTGTTAATCACACAAAATGTCGACAATTTGCACGAACGTGCCGGCAGCAAAAATTTGATCCATATGCACGGTGAATTACTCAAAGTGCGGTGTCAACGCTGTGCCAGCGTCTATCTATGGCAGCAGGACATCGCCACAACCGATCGTTGCACAAAGTGCGGTGGCGACTTGCGCCCGCATATTGTCTGGTTCGGCGAAATGCCATTTGAAATGCAACGGATTTACCAAGCACTACAGCAGTGTGATTATTTTATCGCCATCGGCACCAGTGGCAATGTCTATCCCGCCGCCGGCTTTGTCGAAGAAGCCAATTTTGCCAATGCCACCACCGTTGAATTGAATCTCGAACCCAGCAAAGGTCGCTCTGCTTTTAAACAAGCTTATTATGGTGCGGCAACCGAAATCGTGCCGAAATATTGTCGGAGATTATCAGCCAGATTTGACAGCGTCGATAGGGAATAGCTTCACGCTTTATATAAAAAAGGCAAGTCCAACTTGCCTTTTTCCTATCATAAGAAAGATTACTCTTCGTTCAACAACTTCAATTCTCGTTGATAAACTTGTGTTTTTAAGATTTGTACAAATTCATCGACATCAATTGAGCCAAGATCTTGTCCCTTGCGGGTGCGGACAGCGACTTTGCCGGCTTCGATCTCTTTGTCACCGCAAACCAACATATACGGCACACGGCGTAGGGTGTGTTCGCGGATTTTGAAGCCGATTTTTTCGTTTCGTAAATCAGATTTCACTCGCAAACCGGCATCAGACAGTTTTTTCACCACTTGCTGCACATAATCCGCTTGCGAATCGGTGATGTTCATCACCACCGCTTGCACTGGCGCCAGCCATGCCGGGAAGAAACCAGCATATTCTTCAGTGATAATGCCGATAAAACGTTCAATTGAACCCAAAATCGCACGGTGGATCATCACCGGTACACGACGGTCGTTGTCTTCTGCCACATATGAGGCATTTAGACGTCCCGGTAAGGCGAAGTCTAACTGAATCGTACCACACTGCCATTCGCGATCCAGACAGTCACGCAGCGCAAATTCAATTTTTGGTCCGTAAAATGCGCCTTCGCCTTCTTGCACTTCATACGCCAAGCCGTTGTGTTTCAACGCATTCGCCAAGCCTTCTTCAGCTTTGTCCCAAATTTCATCAGAGCCGATACGCGAATCCGGGCGGGTCGACAGTTTGACCTGAATATCGGTAAAACCAAAGGTGCTGTAAATATCGTACACCATGCGGATACAAGCGGTCACTTCGCTTTCCACTTGATCTTCGGTACAGAAAATATGCGCATCGTCTTGAGTGAAACCACGCACCCGCATTAAACCATGCAACGAGCCGGACGGTTCGTTACGGTGGCAAGAACCAAATTCTGCCATGCGCAACGGCAGATCGCGGTAAGACTTCAAGCCTTGATTGAAGATCTGCACATGACCAGGGCAGTTCATTGGTTTGATCGCATATTCGCGGTTTTCTGATTGAGTGGTGAACATCAAATCAGCGTAGTTTTGCCAGTGACCGGTTTTCTCCCACAACACCCGATCCATCATAAATGGACCTTTCACTTCTTGGTAATCATATTGTTTTAATTTAGTGCGGACAAAAGTTTCCAATTCACGGAAAATCGTCCAGCCATCATTGTGCCAAAACACCATGCCCGGCGCTTCTTCTTGCATGTGATACAGATCCAGCGCTTTGCCGATTTTGCGGTGATCGCGTTTTGCCGCTTCTTCCAAACGCTGCAAATAGGCAGCCAACTGTTTTTTATCCGCCCAGGCGGTGCCGTAAATCCGTTGCAGCATTTTGTTGTCGCTGTTGCCACGCCAATAAGCGCCTGCCACTTTTTGCAATTTAAAATGGTGGCAGAATCTCATGTTGGGCACATGCGGCCCACGACACATATCCACATATTCTTGGTGATGATACAGCGCCGGTGTCGCAGTTTTTTCGATATTTTCATCTAAAATCGCCAGTTTATACGCTTCGCCGCGCGCTTTGAAAGTGTCATAAGCTTGTTGCCAGCTCACCACTTTTTTGACCACCTCGTAATCAGTTTTCGCCAGCTCCAGCATTCTTTTTTCCAATGCGTCTAAATCGTCTTGGGTCAAAGAGCGGTCTAGATCAACATCATAATAAAAGCCGTTGTCAATGGTCGGTCCGATCGCCATTTTCACGGTCGGAAACAGTTGTTTGATGGCGTGTCCCAATAAGTGGGCGCACGAGTGACGGATAATTTCCAGACCGTCTTCATCCTTGGCAGTGATGATTTCCAGTTTGCTGTCTTGGCTTATCAGATCGCAAGCATCTTTGCGCTCGCCGTTGACACGCCCTGCAATGGTTGCTTTGGCAAGACCCGCACCAATATCTTGGGCAACGTCTAATACGGAAACCGGATGGTCGAACTGACGCTGTGAACCGTCAGGTAAAGTAATAATTGGCATAAAAAATCCTTGTACAGTGGTAACCCATACGCAAGGTTACTTGTTGTTTTAGAGTGATAGAAAGATAAATGATTATGATTTTTCGCACCTACTCTGTGCAAAAAATCGAACAATATCTTAGCATGAAAAAAGCAGAATTTAAGCTTTATTTGTTGATTGATAATATCGGAAATATTGTTTGATAAGTTGAATGAACAGATATATTTAACCATCTGCCGCCGATAGCACAAGTGACAAACCTGCGCCATCGGAGGGGCTATTTTAGTATCGTGTTACTGAAAGTTCTGCATCAAAGATTTACTTTCCAGCCTTCATTAGTCAAAATCAAAATACTTGTTTTATTCAACTCGGATTCTGTTGGCTTGGCTCGAGGATAAATTTGTTCAAATGTCGGGGACGTCGCCCAATCGGCAAGATCTTTAATTGCAATACGGTAATTAACCTGTGAAGCCTTGACACCGCCTTGCTCGCCCGGCTCGGTAAAGTTAACGATTTGCTCCACAACCGCTCTTCCACTACACAGTTTTCGGCTTGAAGAGAAAGCATTTGACTGCTCAACCAGATAAGGTTTGATTTTATCTGTTTCAGAATAAACTGCGACCTTTTCCTCAGTCGGCTCACCCCACATTCTTTTCAAAGCAAGCATTTTATTTTCTTTAGTAAAAAATCCTAACGATTCTAAAAAATCGGCTTGCTGAATTTCAGCGCCGCTCTGAATACCCCTATCCAATAATACTACATCTCCGATTTTTAATGCTGAATCATCAGCCGGTTGTACGTTTGCAACCGGTAGCGTAATGCAAACTGCTTTTTGTGTATCCAAGGCTTCTTGAATCGCTTTACTGAAATTTTCTTTATTCGCATCTTTAACATCGCTGCAAGCGGATAATACGAATACCGAACTTAATAGTGGAAAAACCCAAGATTTTTTAAACATAAAGACTCCGTTAATAAATGACAGTTAAAATCCCTCCCATTCAAAAAAAAAACGGTTTTTTGTCAACAGTATTTTTAAATTTTTATCGAAAAAAAACCGCACTTCAATAAAGTGCGGTTAGTGTAATTTAATAACTTATCAGAAATCAGTCTTTTTTGCCCAATTGCGGTAATACCGAATCTTTGCCAGCAATCAATAAGCCACTTTCGGTATAAATGCCCAGTTTGGCACGGGTGTCGACGATATCAAGATTGCGCATCGTCAATTGTCCGATCCGATCGGCTGGGCTGAATGGAGCATTTTCCACTTTTTCCATACTCAAACGTTCCGCTTGGTAGGTTAGATTTGGTGAAACGGTATTTAAAATTGAATAGTCATTACCACGGCGCAATTCCAATGTCACTTCACCAGTGACCGCTCTTGCCACCCAGCGCTGTGCGGTTTCACGCAACATTAACGCTTGCGGATCGAACCAGCGACCTTGATATAGCAAGCGCCCTAAACGCAAGCCATTGATACGGTATTGCTCAATCGTATCTTCGTTGTGAATGCCGCTGACTAAGCGCTCGTAGGCAATGTGCAGCAGTGCCATACCCGGCGCTTCATAGATACCACGGCTCTTGGCTTCGATAATCCGATTTTCGATTTGATCGCTCATGCCTAAGCCGTGACGGCCACCGATACGGTTTGCTTCCAAGAACAGCGCTACCGGATCGGTAAATTCTTTGCCATTCAAGGCAACCGGCACACCTTCTTCAAAGCGCACCGTCACTTCTTCCGCTTTGACGGTAACATTTTCGTCCCAAAACGCCACGCCCATAATCGGTTTCACGATACGAATGCCGGTGTTCAAAAATTCCAAATCTTTGGCTTCGTGGGTTGCACCCAGCATATTCGAATCGGTGGAGTAGGCTTTTTCCACTGACATTTTGTAGCTGAAACCATTGGCAATCAAGAATTCAGACATCTCGTGACGACCACCCAATTCATCAATAAATTGTTGATCCAGCCATGGTTTGTAAATTTTTAAATTCGGGTTAGTCAACAAGCCGTAACGGTAAAAACGCTCGATATCATTGCCTTTAAAAGTGCTGCCATCGCCCCAGATATTCACGTCATCTTCTTTCATTGCCGCCACCAACATCGTGCCGGTGACCGCTCTTCCCAGTGGCGTGGTGTTGAAATAGCTGACACCGCCGGTTGAAATATGAAATGCGCCGCATTGAATCGCCGCAATCCCTTCGTGTGCCAGTTGTGTGCGACAATCAATCAAACGTGCGTCTTCTGCGCCATATTCTTTGGCTTTGCGCGGAATGGCATTGTAGTCGTCTTCGTCAGGTTGCCCTAAATTAGCGGTGTACGCATAGGGTACTACGCCTTTTTGCCGCATCCATAACAGTGCGGCGCTGGTGTCTAAACCGCCGGAAAACGCGATACCGACTTTTTGACCTAACGGAAGATTTTCAAGAATTGTCGCAGACATAATAATTCCTATTTTTTGATAATCGTTGAGATGATGTTGTGCTGAACGGATAAATCCTGTTTATGCGGTTGAAGATTATGCGGTAAATCCTATTTTTTGTCCATCAATAAAATAAAAATTCAATTAAATGAATAAATAGTCAATATTTACCGCCAATATGAATAAATATAAACAAAGATCAATAGACCCTATTGCAACAATGCTAAAAATTCGTCAAAAAAGCTTGGAAAAGTTTTCGCTGTGCAACCCGGATCCAGAATTGTCACTGAGGTATCGGAAAGCGCCACCAGTGCAAAACACATCGCCATGCGGTGATCGTTGTAGGTTTCAATTTCCGCATGTTTAAACTGCCCCAATTGTAGCGGTTGAATGCGGATATAATCCTCGCCTTCTTCCACTTCTGCTCCGACTTTACGCAATTCGGTTGCCATTGCCGTTAAGCGATCCGTTTCTTTCACGCGCCAGTTATAGATATTACGGATCACGGTTTCGCCCTGCGCAAAAAGTGCTGTGGTGGCAATGGTCATTGCGGCATCAGGAATGTGATTCATGTCCATATCAATGCCACGCAGCTCCCCCTGCTCCGCTTCTATAAAGCTGTCACCCCACGTGATTTTGGCGCCCATTTTTTGCAACACCTCGGCAAACAGACGATCGCCTTGAATGCTGTTTTTACCAATACCAGTGACCCGCACTTTGCCTTTAATCGCCCCTGCCGCCAAAAAGTAAGAAGCGGACGACGCATCGCCTTCAACCAAGTAATCCCCCGGCGCTTGATACTGCTGCCGTCCTTTTACCTTGAAAGTGCGGTAGTCTTGATTTTCTAGCTGCACCCCAAAAATCGCCATCATATTCAGGGTGATGTCGATATACGGTTTCGACACCAACTCGCCGATAATTTCGATCTCGGTATCCGCTTCCGCCAGCGGTGCCGCCATTAAAAGTGCGGTCAAGAACTGGCTCGACACCGAGCCGTCGATCTGCACTTTACCACCTTTCAAACCGCTATTGCGGATTGCCAACGGCGGATAGCCGTCATTTTCCATATAATCAATTTCAGCTCCAGCTTCGCGCAACGCATCAACCAGATGTTTAATCGGGCGTTCTTTCATGCGCGGTTCGCCGGTCAGGATTATTTCGCCTTCGCTCGCCGCACGCAGGCACAATGCCGCCGTTAACGGACGCATTGCCGTTCCGGCATTGCCTAGAAAAAGCGACAAACCATTTTTCAGACAAAATGCCCCGCCCAACCCGGTCACTTCACATTCGGTTTTATCCGCTGAAAGCCGGTAGCTTACACCAAGCTGCTTCAGCGCATTCAACATATGGCGGATATCGTCACTGTCCAGTAAATTGGTGACATTAGTCGTGCCGTTTGCCAACGCCGCCAGCAGCAACGCACGGTTAGATAAACTCTTTGAACCGGGCAGATTAATCGTGCCTTCGACACGGGCGATCGGGTTTAAGGTGATTGAAGTTGGTTGTTGCATAAATCGTTATTCCGTAAAAGTGCGGTTTTTAAATACCGCTATAATTCCAAAACTAAACTCAACGTATCAATAAACCGCTGGTTTTCTTCCGGTAAACCAATGCTGATGCGCAAATGGTTCGGCAAACCGTAACCGGCAATCGGGCGCACAATCACCCCGTTTTCCAGCAGTTTTTGGTAAATCGGGGCAGCAGGTTGTTTGAGGTCTAAAGTGATAAAATTACCTTTTGACGGTACATAATCCAAACCTTTTTGCTGGAAAAAGGTTTCCAATTGGCGCAGACCTTGGCGATTGTTGTCTGCTACTTTTTCAATAAAATCATCATCATTGATCACTGCCACTGCTGCTGCTAGCGCTAAGCTGTTGCAGTTAAACGGTTGGCGCACGCGGTTGCACAAGTCCGCCACTTCCGGCGCAGAGACCATATAACCGATACGCAAGCCTGCCAAACCGTAAGCTTTGGACAAAGTGCGGCACACCACCAAATTCGGGAATTTTTGCAACAAGTTAAATGACGGCACCCGTTCATTAACGGAGGTAAATTCGGTATAAGCCTCGTCTAAAATCACCAAAATATGTTCAGGCACTTGTGCTAAAAACGCTTCGATTTGCTCGGCGGTTAAAAATGTACCGGTTGGATTGTTCGGATTGGCAAGATAGATCACTTTGGTTTTTTCGGTAATCGCCGCCAAAAAGCCGTTCAAATCATGCCCGTAGTCTTTTGCCGGCACTATCACTGCTTTGGCGTTGATCGCCTGCGATACTAGTGGATACACAATAAAGGTATATTGCGAAAAAATCACTTCATCAGTGGCATTTAAAAAGGTATGTGCGGTAATTTCCAACAGATCGTTGGAGCCGTTGCCCAAGGTAATTTGTTCCGGCTTTAAACCAAATTTTTGTGCAATCGTCAGCTTCAATTCAAAACCGTTGGCGTCAGGATAGCGGGTCAAATCGTTTAATTGCTCACGAATCGCTTGTTTGGCGCTCTCCGGAAAACCAAACGGATTTTCGTTGGAAGCCAGTTTCACAATATTGCTAATCCCTAGTTCACGCTCCAGTTCTTCAATCGGTTTGCCTGCCTGATACGGCGACAATTGGCGCACGCCTGGATTGGCGATGTCGATAAATTTCATGGTCTTTTCTATTCTCTGTTTTTATGAATTTTGATTCGCTTGCGCAAACTGCTGCATAAAGGCAATTAACGCCTCAACGCCTTCAATCGGCATCGCATTGTAAATTGAAGCACGCATACCGCCAACAATTCGATGTCCTTTCAGCGCTTGCAAACCGCACTTCGTTGCCTCTGCCACAAATTTGGCATCTAACTCGTCATCACCGCTGGTAAACGTCACATTCATCAAAGAGCGGTTGGCGACGGCGACAGTATTGCGGTAAAAATCACTTTGATCGAGATACGCATACAACTTTTCCGCTTTGGCACGGTTGCGGCTTTCCATCGCAGTTAAACCACCGTTGTCCAACAACCACTGGAACACCAACGAGCAGAGATACCAGGCAAAGGTCGGCGGGGTGTTAAACATCGAGTCGTTGTCACGCAGAATTTGGTAATTCCAAATTGACGGCGTATTAGCACGCGCTTTGCCGATCAGATCATCACGCACAATTAAAATCACAATGCCCGACGGGCCCATATTTTTTTGTGCACCGGCATAAATCACACCAAATTTGCTGACATCAATTGCACGCGACAGAATATTTGACGACATATCCGCTACCAAGACTGCATCACCGACCTTCGGCATGTCAAAGATTTCTACGCCGCTGATGGTTTCGTTCGGGCAATAGTGGACATAATCATATTGCGCAGTAACTTCGCTGAAGTCCAACTGATCAACAGCGATAACACCATCTTGTTCCGCACTAATCGTTACTTCGTCAATCTCACCAAACAGGCGTGCTTCTTTAGCTGCCGCCGCTGACCAATAACCACTGTTCAAATACAGCGCTTTGCCGTTTTCACTCAATAAATTCATCGGCACAGCCGCAAATTGCCCGCGTGCGCCGCCTTGCGCAAACAACACTTGGTAGTTATCCGGAATCGCCAACAACTCACGCAGTTGTTGAATCGAGCGCTCCGCCAGCGCCATAAAATGTTTACCGCGATGACTGACTTCCATCACCGAAGTTTGCAGCCCTTCCCAATTCAACAGCTCTTGCTGCGCTTGTGCTAATACCGCCGGTGGCATCATCGCCGGACCGGCACTAAAGTTAAATACCTTTGACATGCTTTCCTCTTAATTGACCCAATAAAATAAATACGCTTAGTTTTATCATTCCACTCTACGCTTATCAATCGCTTTATTTGATTTCTCACTATTTTTATTATCCAAAACGTGATCGAAGCCTTTGACGACCTCGGTTAAAAAAGATAAATTAGAGAAAGTCATCAATAATCAACCAGTGAGTATAAATATGGAACCTGTAAATAAACAATGTTTTCAAGATGTTTTGGAGTATGTCAGCTTGTCTCGTCAAAAAAATAAGTTGAAACGTGATATGATCGATATCGAACGCAAAATTCGCGACAATCAAAAACGCGTGCTATTGTTGGATAACCTCAATCAATACATCAACGATGAAATGAGCGTCAGTGATATCCGCACCATTATTTCCAGTATGCGTGATGATTACGAAGATCGCATCGACGACTACATTATCCGCAATGCTGAAAATTCTAAACAACGTCGCGAAATCAGCAAAAAACTTTCAGACCAAGCCAAAGCGCGTCAGGCGAAGAAATAAGTTTGGGAATAAACTAGGGTCTGTTGATCTTTGTTTATAATTTGAGCTATAGACTGTTTTTTGTCAATACAAGGCAAAAGT
>NZ_VDHF01000094.1:0-27173 GCF_006228025.1 Testudinibacter crocodili | reverse complement strand
GCCTCCCAAGCCGTGCCGAACGACACCTGCACCCGTCCGCCAACACCGCTAGCACTGCTGTGTTGCTGTTCGCTGTCTTGCAAGCTATTAATCGTCAGGTCGCCGCCAATCTTGGTGGTGATTACCTTACCGCGCACTTCAGCGCCGCTCAACGTGGTGTCACCACCACTGATAAGATTAACCTTGTCCGCATCCAGTAGCGTGTTATGGTAGGAGGTGCCTTCACCTTGTTGCTGACTGCGGTTATAACCGGCTTCAACATAAGCATAGACCCCCGTTTGTCCGCCAACGGAATAACCCACGCCCACTTGCGCACCACTGCTGCGTTGGCTGCTTTGCTGTTGATAGCTGTCTACCCCGGCACTCAGCAATATCTTATCCGCCGCATTCAGCTCAATCGTACCGCCCGACGTGCGCTTGCCCTCACTGTCTCGGGTGGTAATAGTGGTGTAGGTCGCATCAATATTGCCACTACGTGCCGTCAAGTTGACACCCTGAGCCCCATTGAGATGGTTGCCGACCGCACTTTCGCTATGACGATAGCTGTCGCTTTTCGACCGGCTGAAACCAACACCAACTTCGCCTTTTATCAGATAGCCCTTATCCGATAAGCCCTGGTAGCTGCTGTAACCTTTCGCCGCCAGTGCCGCACCTTGCAGTGCATTTAAGCGGTCGTTGGATTTGTCGCTGCGCACCAAGGCTTCAGTCTGTTGTACCAAGTCAATCAACGGAGAACTGACTTTGGCAAAAGCACCGATTTTGCTGTCACGACTTGCCTCACGATGTTGTTGTACGTTAGTCGCTTGGCTGAACGTGAGGCTTTCTGCGCTAATATCCAGCCGTCCGTTGTTCGCCATCACATCACTTGCCGTTTGCCGGTAATCCCGAGCGGCATTTAAATTGACACTGCCTTGCAAACTGCCCAAGGTGGTTCCTTTGTTCGCCAATTCGTTTGATTGTGAACTTTCGCTGTTACGATAAAAACCGGCAAAACGTTCGGTGTCGGAAATAACCGCTTTGCCTATCCCTTTGCCTCGGTCTTCTGATTGTTGTCGCTGCCACGCTTCCGTTGTCGTCAACAACAGGTCGCGTCCTGCTGCAACATTGATGTCTCCTTGCGCCACCACGTCGCTGCCCACCAAGGTAACATCACCACGTTCAGTCGCCACTTCAAGCTGACCGCCACTCGACAAACTGCTCACTTGTGCCCGACTGACTTCTCCACTATCTTGGCGCCGGTTGTCATATTTTATCGCTTCCAATGTCGTGGCGCCGTCATAACCACGCCCTCGCTGTTGCTTATCTCCCTGTTGACGAGTCAGATCTTTCGCAACATCGAAGATAATGTCGTCTTTTGCTGCAAAACGCATATCCGCTTCCGAACTGAATTTCGCCCCTTGACTCAAGATGCTGCCTTTGTCCGCTATCACCGTTAGCTTACCGCCAGCATTGAGTTCACTCACTACCGCACGTTGTTGGCTGCCTTGCTGTTGTTGCGATTGACGTTGTGAGGTAGCAAAACCCGTCACCGGCTTCATTAACCGCAGGGTGGTTTCCGCAACCGCTATGCCGTGCGCCGTTGCCGTACCAACCACGCTTTTACCGTTTCCGCCTTGCAGTGATTGTTCACCCATACTGTCTTGATAAGTCTGCTTGGCGACCTCAAGTGGGTTATACATCACTTGCACCCCAATACCACTGTGTTTGCTCTGTTGCTGTATCTGCTGTTCACTATTTTCCGTCATCGCAGTGAAGTTCACTTCACTGCCCTGCACCGTCATATCCCCACCCGAAGCTAAAGCCGATGCAGCAATGTCGACCTTCTCACCCGCTTCAATGCGAAGATTGCCCTGTGTAGCTTGAACCAAAGTGGCATTCAACGTTGTCGATTGCCCCGTGCTATCCGTTGAAGACTGCGCTTTTTGATGCCCTACCGTCGCCACACCATTTTTCAGCGAAGCGCTAAAGCCGGATTTTTTATTTTTCTCTTCATAATGATGGTTATACCGGTTTTCTGATGCTTCAATCTGAATGTTATCTTTAGCCAAGAGAGTAATATTATTTTCAGCTATCAGATTGCTACCAACAATATGCAGGTTACCTGCTCGAAGATTGATCTCTTTCCCTTGTAATTGTGAACCGTTTTGCTCAGTACGTGTTTGTTGTGAATGCGTTGTTTTGCTACCTTTACTGAACGTACTGCGATATTTAGTGTGGTGGTATTCTTCAAAGTCCAAATTAGATTCACGGGTGCCGAGCATCAGATTATTATTTGCAACTACATTCAGTTTGTCTTGAGCCGATAAGTGCGCACCTTCACTGGTCAGATTTTTCGCTTGTAGTTGTACTACACCACCGCCACTAACGCGGCTATTCACCGCCTCCGTCACTGTCTCTCTGCGACGATTGTCGCTATTTCCACCCAGCGCTTCATGATAACCAACATCAAGGGTATCCAAGAGCAGATTATTTTTTACATCAAGCAGAGTGACACCTTCACCTTGATTGATAATATCCGCCCCTGTAACTTGCAAATTATGGGCTGAAAGTGTCAATTTGCCATCAGGGTCACGCACATAGAAAACCGCTTTGCGATCCAGCACCGTATCACGGCGCTCAAATCCAGACCGCTGTACACGGCTTTCTCGCACGGTAGATTGATGCTGGATATCGCCATCCACCTTAATTTGCAAAACCTTATCCGCATCAATTTGCCCGCCTATATTACTTAATGCGGATGCATCAAGTGCGGTCAGACGGGAGCTTATCCTTCCGCCCAGATTTTTAATGTTTTCCTGATTGAGGTTGACCAGCTCTCTGCCGGCTATTGTGCCGCTATTGATGAGTTCGGCACCGTTGGTGACAACCTGATTGCCGCTCAATAATGCACCACGCCCGTCAACATCGCCCTTTCGCGCTAGCACATACACTTTGGGTACTAATACCGATACAGTTTCACCTGAATCCAACCGTACCGACTGGCTTTCTAGCCACACTATATCGGAGGTAAGCTGGGCGATTTGTGCCTCGCTCAAACTCACACCCAATGCTAGATTAAACTTATTCGCAAACGTGATGCCGTTATCCATTAACGCCTTATACTGGCTTTCATTATCACTATAGCCACTTAAATAACGATATCCGGTTAATTGGTTAATCTGCTCATTCACCAGTTTCTGCTCATAAAATCCATCCCCTAGTCGTTTCTGTACCCTGTCCGGATCGTGGCGCAACGTATTGAACATATGATCGGAGCTGAGCCATTGCTTATACTGCGCAAAAGCCGGATCGGTTTCCACTAAGATATGGCTTTGTGTGTTTGGATTGACTTTATATAATGCCGAAGTCGGCAGGTGAGTGTCTATCTCAATAAAACGAACATGATCGTTTAAGGTTTTAACTGCAGATGGCTTTTCCTCTCCCATGGCAAAAGGGGTAAATTCCGCTATATTTGGCTGTAGATGGCTATCCGAAGAGAAAACATCCATCGTTTTCTCCATAGCGACCTGCTTTTGCTCTACTTTGGTGAGATAAACAGGAATAGTTGTTGCTTCGGTTTTTAACAAGCCATTGGAGACATACGTTATATTATCCCGTTTATATTTAGTTTTACCGCTACTTGTTTTACCATTTTTGATTTCTCGACTATAGATTTTACTGCCATAATCTTCGGTGACACGGGTTCCTGATTCATTGTTATTGCGAATCTTATCTGTCACTCCATGCATGGTGCCACCTGCAAGTACATGACTTTTATCATTTAAAAATGAGCTACCGCTGAATAACATATTACTACTAGACAATATTTTGCCCGGAAGACTGGAAATGACCACATCTTCTTTTATAATTTGCTTATCAACCTTGATATCATAGTAGTCTTTATATTCCTTATATCCTGCGCCTTTTTCGGTAACATATTTTTGATTATGTTGTTCAATGTCTCGCGACAACTGCTCAAAAGCCAATGTGTTTTTTTCAACCCACTGTAAATAATAAGGCTTAATCTCATGGTCAAATTTTTCTTTGTTACTCAAATAAACACTATAGTCAATATCATACTGGCGTTTTTTCTGCTCATATTCGGCTAATAACTGCTTGTAACGACGCTCTGATCCCCTTTTGACTGGCTTCATCGGTTCAATAGGGGCAATCGGAGCTTTAGCATTAACGAGGTGGCGAGTAAGCGTATCATCTGCTTCAGGCGTAATATTAAAATAGCGCCACGCTGGATCGGTTGGGAAATAATAGGAATGAGGCTCAAAATCACACTGGTTTGCTAGCGATTTGCACTGATTGACCTGTGGTAAGATAAAGGATTGTACGTCACCATTTTCCGGTTTTGTCACCGTATCTTGCTGACGCCAAATTAATTGGCTTTTTCCCCTCACTCCTGATGTCATCTGCAAAAGATCATAAGCAATTCTCAAATCTTTTTCAGCATAATCTCTAGGGACAATATAGTGCCAGTTGCGCACTTGTTCTCCGACAGTTTGCATTTCTGTTTTATAAAAAGCATTGGTATTCTCAATGTGATGAATCGCTAATCCCATTGCACCGTTACTTTCAATCACCGCACTTTGATTATAAAGATGATCGGTTTTACCGGTAGCATGGTTTTGCTCATCTAATGTTCGACCAAATAACAACTCGCCATCACTGTAGATCATGGCACTGCCGTTCATATTTGGCACATAAGTGTCATTTTGGTTATAAATTGTTCCAACCCCGAGATCTAAGCGTTTTCTAGCGGCAATGACGGCGCCGGCGTGTTTGCCATTCACGACCTCGTCGTGGTTTTTTAACTGCTCGGCTTGCAACGCAATACTATCACCATAAATCCGCCCCGTACCCACGTTGTCAATAAGATTGGCTTTAAGCAATGTCAACGAGGAACCATCCTTGCGAAAACTGTTAATCAATCCTCGATTGATAATCTGCTTACCTGCGATGAGCTCCACATCGCCGGCACTCATTTGCCCAGTAGCCCGGTTTTCGATCTGCTGCGCATGCAATCCTAACTGATGACCAGCCTGCATCAAACTATTATTGACCACATTACCCGCTATTTTAAAATTAAAACTGCCTTTAGCATATATCGCCGTGTCAGCCGTAAAGTCTTCTTTTAAGGTAATATTAAGATCACCACCGCTCTTTATATCTCCATCACCGCTCAGCTGTGTCGCCTCAATCTCCAATAAATTAACCGCGTGAATCTTACCCGCACGATTATCAATCGACACCTCATTTCCCTGTAAAGCAGCGGTATTTAAGGAGGATAAAATACCCTCTTGGTTATTGAGATAATCCGCCGTCGTCATTGATAAGTGATGGATAGCATAAATTCCGCCTTTTTGGTTTTCTGCATTCTTGAGCTGAAGCTCAATCGTACCGGCGATAATCCCCTGTGTAATTTTGCCACCTTCTATTAAAGGCTCGGTTGCTGTACCTTGGTTTAACAGAGTATCGAGCTGCAAGGTTAATTTTTTCGTAACCTGTATCAGCGAACCGGTCTGTGATTGATGACGATTATCTAGCACTCGTCCAATAATATGCAAATCTTCACCCGCATCCAGAGCCCCTTGCTGATTATTAAGCGCATCGATATTCAGTATGCTATCACCACCACTTAATAATGTTCCTTGTTGATTATCTAATATAGGTACCGTCACCGATAATTGCTGTCCGGCACTGATTTCACCTTGCCGATTATCAATCTGTGTCAGAATATCAAGATTAGCACTGTGCTGTTTAGAGCCTATATTGCCACCAACATTGTCAATAGCCTCACTTGTTATTCGTAAATGATGTTCACTAACAATATTACCTTGTCGATTATTTAATGGCTTACGACTTGAAATTTCACTGTTTTGACCTGCAAATAGTGTCCCTTGCAGATTGTTAAACACTGAAACATCCAATTTGATATTTCCGGCAGTTGTTATTTTTCCTTTAGTATTATTTAACGACTCACTTAACAATAATTGAAAATCTGTTGTGCCTCGCTGAATCCAACTACCACCGGTATTATCCAGTCTGTCGGCTTGCACCTTAAAATGTGCAGCGTTTAAATGGGCATTTTGGGTTAAAAGTGCGCTCGGGGTGGTAAACGTAGTCGTATCTTCACTGTACAAGCGGCTGTTGCCTGCTTGAATATCACCGCCGGCTGCCGTCATACTCACTTGGTTGGCAGCGGTTTGGCTGTGGCGGATATCGACATCACGTGCATTAACTGTGATGTGTCCCGAGGCGAGATTCTGCCCCTGCGCCACCGCACTTTGCTCGGCGTTTAAGTTCAGGCTTTTGCCGTTGGCACTGTGTGAATTAAGCACTGGCTGTTCGCCGTGCTCACCATTGATAAATTTAACCCCGGCAGCCAACGTAGCAGAGCGAGTTGCCACAATCTGCTTGGCTTGATAGTCAATATTCCCCTCGGCAAAGGTTTGCCCTTGTTGCGCTATCTTGCCGTTCGCTTGCAACCGCACTTTGCCTTTAGCTTGCGCCTCGCCCTTGGCTATCACACTGCCGTGTTGTTGAATACCTTGGGTTCGGCTTTGCATTTGCACATCGCCCTGTTGCGCATATACCGTGCCGCGGTTTTCCAACTGCTGTTTGGCGCTGGCGTTGACGGCTTGTTGTGCGCCAACAAAACCGGTGTTGACAATCTGCCCCTGTGAGTCAATCTGCACATTGCCTTGGGTGGCGCCGATATGTCCGGCGTTGCGCACGCCTAAGCCGTCTTCCGTGCCGACCAGATGGATTTTGCCGGCATACATCCCACCCAATTCGGAGACATCCACCGCATAGCGCACGTTTTCCGGTGCCGCCGTTGGGTTCGGCGCTGTGTTACCGCCGGTGTGCAAAATTTCAACGGTTTGATTATCACCAGAGACCTTATTCTTGCCCGTGGTCACTTTCAGTTCTTTTGCCCAAATACCGGCATTGATTTCGGCTTCTCGCGCAATAATATCGGTGTAATCCGAGCTTGAGCTGTCCATGCCTAGACCAGAGACCGTCACCTTGCCCTGTTCAACTTGATAGCCTTTCACCATCCCGTTTTCCAGTTCCACTTTGCCCGTGGTCAAGGTAGTGCGATTGGCATTAATCGTGCCACAGCCTTGGCATTCAATGCCTGAGGGGTTGGCGATAATCACCTCCGCTCGTTGTCCTGCCACTTCTACATAGCCGTGCAATCGGCTAAGGTCGGCAGAATTGACCTGATTGACAATCACCCGTGCTTCGCCGGTCGCCAAATAGGGATTGCCCTGCACCCAACCGCCTTGTTGGGTTTGCGCATTGGTGCGGCTGTTGTTGAGGATAGCGCCCTGATTGGCCACATCGAATTGGCTATAGCTGTTTTTTGATACCCCTTGGGCACTGGGGGTTTGGATATTGACTTGCGGCACACCGTTGGCGGTTTGCAGAATAATCGCCTGTTCGTTTTTCGGTGCGCTTTGGTCGGCACGAATTTGCATGTCATTGGCACTCGCCGTGGCACAAAACAGTAAACCCAACAGGCTGAACAAGCTGGCATTGACCGCACTGAGCTGCCAGCCTTGGCTTAAAAAAGTCAGCGGCTTTTGTTCTGAGACAACCTGCCCGCCTTCGCCTTTGGCTTTGCCCTCGCGGGTGACAATTTCAGAGACCACAACCAAACGTTGTTGGGTTTTGCTGAAAATCAGGCGGTAGAGATGCTTGTTCATGGGGTGTTCCTTTTACTTTCTGTGTCTATTTTAAATCTATTTTGAATTTATTTATGGCTATTGAATTAAAACTGATAACTCAGATTAAAACCAGTGGTCACATGGCTGGTGCGAAAGCCCTGTGGTTTGTGAATCGGGGTGCCGACAAAATAGTCATAGTTCAGCCCCCACAGATTGCCACGCAGCCCTAGCGCACTGCCCACCAAATGACGCCCTAACCGTTGCTTGGTGCCCCGTCCCCGTATCACGCCTTTGTCGAGGGCGAGGTACAGCTCATGCCCGCTTGCCATCACATTCCATGCCAATTCATTGCGCCACAACCAACCTCGGTCACCGGATAGCGTCAACTCGCCGTCAAAACCACGCACGGTGTAACGTCCGCCGATACTGAAGCGGTCTTGCTGGATGAGCGGGGTCTTATTCCATTGTGCCCGCCAACCGGTGATATAACGCCACGGCTGCTCCCCCAGCGCAAACGGCAGGATTAAATTGATATCCGCATTGATGATTTTGGGGCGTGATGTGCCTTCGCCATACGCCTCTTCCGGCGCAGCCAGTGAGCGGTTGGCGCCAGTGCCCCGTTTGTAATTGAGGCTGATATCTAAGGTTGCCTTGCCGATATACGCTTTGTGCTGGATGCCGATTTGCCAACCTGCCATGCGGCGACGCTGCACATCGACTTCAGCATCATCAATGTAGTTCGCCGAACGTCGGTGCCACACGCCAAGACTAGCCGTGGTTTTGTGCTGTTGGTCACGATAGAGTAAACGCGAAAGGGTGGCGCTCATGGTGGTGGTTTCACCGGCATAACGATAGTTGGTAAATGCGCCGAATACCTGCTGGTGATAATCCTGCTGTGAGCCCGACACGCTCAGCATCCAGTTTTTCCACGGCACGCCGTAATACAGACTGATATTTTTACTGCCCCGTTGTCCGTTATCATCACTATCACGCTTAAAACTGCGGGTAAACGCGGTGTAAAACAGGTCATTGAGTGACAGCATATTTTCAATTGATGCCGTAACACTGCCTTGCAGACGACCAGTCGATTTGCTACCGGCATCATCCAGCCCCAAGGTTAAACGGTAGGGAAAGCGTTGCTCAAAATCAATCAACAACTTGCTGTCGCCCGGGTTAGCGCCTTCCTCAGCCGGAACAATTTGAATATTGGCATCGGCATGCGGTGGTCGTTTCAGGTTTTCTAACCCTTGCTCAATATCACGAATATTCAACAGCTCGCCGCTGCTCATCGGCAAGGCAAACCACACCGTGGCTGGTGTCACTTTGCGAAAAGCACTGTTATCCCGCACTTGAATCTGACTCACCCGCCCTGGCACCACCGTCAATATCAGTTTGCCCGAACGCAAATCCTGTGGTTGCACCAACACCCGTGTGGTCACAAACCCCTTGTCGATAATCGCATTTTGCACCCGTTTCATTAAAATACCGATGCCCTCCCCACCAATACAATGCGGCAACGAGAAATCCCGTGCTTGATACACCGCATCCAATGCCCAATCGAATTGGCTGGTCGGCGGTCGGGAGTCTTTGGTGGCATAGGCGTGTAAATCGGGGCTGTTCAGGTCAAGGTCGGTCAGATAGAGTTCAGAGATGGTCAGGCATTGGGCTTCGGGGGTTAACAAGGGACGTTGTTCGGCGCTATCACTCTCGGTCTGAAACCGCACTTCCGGATTATGCACCTGCTGGCGTTGCAGCGCTTGGTTCTGCTGTTGTTGGCGTTGTTGCTGTTGGGCATCGAATTGCAAATCGCTTGCACTCACTGTTGATGAATTGCTTGTATCGGCGAAGACCTTAACCGGAAAAAGCAACATTGGCACAGCAAGCGTAATGAAAGCAAAAGTTGAAGAAGTAAAATTAAGTGGAACACGGTTAAAAGAGAGTGTTGAGCTTTTAAGTCGCAAAATAATATACCTGACTAAAATTGACAAAATATGCGTGGCAGAAGTATATGTTGATTTGTTAAATTTTGCCAGTGTAAATTCAATCGAATTGGAGCGTAATTTGTTTCAAATAAAAAATCAGACAGGCTATATTCATAGGTCTGTTGTTAAACCATTTGGCTATACCATTTAGTGATGCCACGCCTTTTTGAGGCATGAAGAATCAAATCACCACCGTATTGACTCGATAGTCTTCTAACATCAGCTCCAAACGATCACCTTCTTGTAACGAAGCGACACCTTGCGGCGTGCCGGTGAGGACGACATCGCCTTTTTGTAAGGTGAAAAAACGGCTGGCGTAGCTGATCAATTGAGCAATCGGAGTCATCATTTGAGCAGACTTGCCTTTTTGTCGTAATTCACCGTTGACACTCAAACTGAAGCGAATTTTATCCCAATCAGGGCATTGTGCCGCTGGGATAAAATGTGAAATTGGGCAGGAATTGTCAAAGCCTTTGGCTTTTGCCCACGGCCAGCCTTTTTCTTTACACTCTTGTTGCATATCTCTCAGGGTCAAATCCAGCGCAACCGCAAAACCGACCACGGCATTTTTTACCTGTCCCGGCGAGGCGTTAGACAGCGTTGATCCGATCAGCACCGCAATTTCCAGTTCATGATCCACCCGTCCCCATTTTTTAGGAATATCCAACGGTTTATTTAGTGGGCAAAGTGCGGTATTCGGCTTCAGAAACAGTAATGGCTCTTGGATTATAGGATTGTTCATCTCTTTAATATGTCCGACATAATTGCGTCCGACACACACCACTTTATTCACCGGTAAATCCAAGGTACTGCCTTTAATATCTCTATGTTGATACATACACTTCTCCTGTCCGTTGCTCAACGCACCATCACCGCTACTGACTCCATTTGTAACATATTCCCTTTTTAAAAGATAGGCGGTTTTTTATTGATTTACACGCGCCGCAATTTGGTCGGCAAACATGCCGATACTCAAGGCAAAATAGTTAGAATTGTTCCAATTGAGCAAAGTGCGGTAGTTATTCGTCACCAAAAACACCCTACCGACGTCTTTATTCGGGCGCACCAGCCACAAATCGGCACCGGCAAGTTGTTGCCAGCGTTGCAGCGTGGCATTGTCGTATGATTTCAAGCGCACGCCCATCGCTTGCCACGTTGCCAACGAGCGTTTTTTGCCACTTTCGATACCAGCCAGTTCCAACGACATTGGGGTGTCCAGCACCACTTCAACACCCCATGGCAATCGTTTGTCCCAACCTACGGTTGACAGATAGTTGGCGATTGAGGAAAAAACATCCGTTTGGGTTTTCCAAATATCCTTACTGCCGTCACCATCGGCATCAACCGCATAACTTAAAAATGAAGACGGCATAAATTGCGACTGCCCCATCGCCCCTGCCCAAGAGCCTTTCATGCGATCGCGCGAAATCACATTTTGTTGCAAAATTTTCAGCGCATTCACATATTCTTGCGCAAACAAGGTTTCACGCCGTCCGTCAAATGCCAGCGTTGCCAAAACCGACAACACATCGTAATTGCCTTGATAGTAGCCAAAGCTACTCTCCATGCCCCACAACGCCATAATATAGTGATTCGGCACGCCATACTGGCGGCTGGCTTGATTCAGTGCCGGCAGTTGCTGCCAATAACGCTGTTCAGCAATGTTGACTTTTTGCAGCGTTAAAACGCGGTTAAGGTAGTTGGTTACGCCATTAGGATTCGGCGCCGCAGGTTGATTGCGGTTGCGCTGCGCGCGTTCTGCTTGGCTGTTGTCTAACTCAACGGCTTTAGCAATATAGCGGACATTTTGCCCTTTTTGCGTAATCGTTCGGCTGCTGACTCCTTCGGCAAGCGCTCTTTGCTCTAAATAACTGACATAATCGTTAAAATTATCTAAGGTTCTCGCTTTGCCGAACGGCTGTCCGTGATAGGTTGTTTGATTCGAGCTACAACCTGCCAACAATAGGCTGGTGATCAAAAAGGTTCTTTTCAACATTTTGCTTTCCTATAAATCTTTCTTAGTAAATTACCGCTTAGCTGCCAAATTATTTTGCAACTTAAATGCTAACAATAAATTCTGTTCCTGCTGTGGCATTTGCAGATAAAATCCCTGTGTTTGAAGCTGTTGGCTCACGCTGTGATTATCTGCCAATGCCAACGGTTTATCGCCGTGCAGGTTAAACAACATCAACAATTCCGGGGTGCCGAAACGCTCTAATAAAGCTTGTGGCACCGCGGAAAAATCATCACGTTTGGCAAGGTATAAATACATTCCGGCATGGCGACGTGTTTTATAAATCGCACATAACATCAAGCTCTGCTCCTCTGTTCATCTGATTCAATCATCGTAATTATACGAAATTTATACTATAATCAGAATACTCAATTCATATTAAAGACTTCTTGCACGTTATGGCAAATAATATTATCGAGCTGCATACCGGACAATTCTCATCAATTTTGCTGACAATCAACAGCGCCAGCCTGGTAGCAATTAAAAAAGCGCTGACCAATAAAGTGCAAAAATCGCCGCTTTTCTTTCAAAATGTGCCGGTGATCCTAGAATTTAATCAACATCTGCAAAAAGTGGATCTGTTCAAGTTGCAACAGCTATTGACAGAGTTTGGGATTCAGCTGATCGGGGTCAGCAATTGGCATAATAATCTGGAAAAAGAGCTGGTGCTGAGTCATAACCTGCCAGCACTGGGCAAAAGCACCAGTTTGGATCAAATTATGCCACAGTTTCGTTATGTCAAACCGAAAGTGGTTCAAGGCAATGTTGCTGCCGGACAGGTGATTTATGCCAAGCATTGTGATTTGATTATTCACGGGGACGTGGCGCAAGGTGCCGAAGTCGCTGCCGACGGCAATATTCACATCTACGGCAAACTGTGGGGGCGTGCGATGGCAGGCGTTAATTCAGAACACAATGATTGCAGCGTTTACACCCAATATTTGGATGCAGAGTTTCTGTCGGTCTGTAAACGTTTTGTGTATAAAGCACAAATTCCGATCGACTATTTGCTGCAAGCAGTGCGTATCGAAGCCGGTGCCAATACATTAAGCTATCACTATATCAACAGCCCCTAAGTGACCGTTTCAAACAGAATCAAAAATGCTGCATCACCGCCCCATGCCTTCGGCGCTTGATGCAACGCCCGCACTTTGGGGTGTTGCACCAACCAGCGCGGAATCTGTTGTTTTAATGCAAAAGTGCCGTAGCCGGTCATAATACTGGCACAAAACACATTCTCTTTCTCACAGGCGTGCAATAATGCCGCCAACTCCGCTTTTGCCTGCTCTCGCGTCAGGCCGTGCAGATCCAGAAACAGCTCCGGCGCAAAATCGCCACGTCGCAATTGTTTCAGCAGATGGGAATCCTCGCCTGCACGCAAATACCGCACTTTGCTGTCCTGTTCCAATAGTGGTTCGTACTGATCGGAAAAATAGAAGCTGATATCCTGTTGCTGCGCTAATTTGTTATTTTGCTGCTTCTGTTTCGCTGCCGTTGTTTTTATTCTTGGCGCCACTATTCTTGGATCTACATATCTTGGATCTACATAGGTATCTTGCTTCAACTTTTTCGTCCCACGGATTTCGCGCCGGAAAAGCTGAATATCATCTTGCTCTAAACTCATCGAATTTGCCTGACTGCCCTTGCTCTTTGCTGTTTATACATAAAATTCGGCGTCAATATAACACGAAAACGCCTTCAAACCGCACTTTTGTGTTTACTATTGGATTTTGCCGTTGAAGCAAAACAATTCTAAAAAATCGTTAACGGCAAAATACAATAATCAACCGCCACTGGCATAGCGGCTCAATGTTGGTTACACTAAGCGCTCATTTTGTTCCTAGCCATCTGAAAAGTTATGAATCCATTATTCACCTTAAACCTGCCACAGCAAGCCGCCGACCATAAATTACTCGGCAACGTCATCGCCGACAGCGATGTGTTGGCGATCAGCCAAGCCGCAAGCCAACATCAAGGCTTGACCGTCGTGGTGACTGCCGATACCCGCCATGCGCTAAGTCTGGAAAAAAAGCTCAGCCGTTTCAGCAGCCAAAATATCTGCTTTTTCCCTGACTGGGAAACCTTGCCCTACGACAGTTTTTCACCGCACCAAGATATTATTTCTGCGCGCCTGAGTGCGCTGTTTTTCCTGCAACAGCCGCGGCAAGGTATTTTCGTGTTGCCGATTAACACCTTGATGCAACGCCTGTGTCCACCGCACTTTTTAAGCAATAACGTGCTGTTGATTAAACAAGGCGATCGAGTGTTGTTAAACAAATTGCGCTTACAATTGGAGAATGCCGGTTATCGCGCAGTGGAACAAGTGCTTGAGCACGGTGAATATGCGGTGCGTGGTTCGCTGTTAGATCTGTTCCCGATGGGCAGCGACGAGCCGTTTCGCTTGGATTTCTTTGATGATGAAATTGATTCGATCCGCACTTTTGACGTGGATACACAGCGTACGCTGAACAAAATCGAGCAGATTAACCTGCTGCCGGCACATGAATTTCCGACCGATAATAAAGCAATTGAGTTTTTCCGCGGGCAATTCCGTGAACGTTTTGAGATCCGCCGCGATCCGGAACATATTTACCAGCAAATCAGCAAAGGCACGCTGGTTTCCGGGATTGAATATTGGCAGCCGCTGTTTTTTGAACAGATGGCGACGCTGTTTGATTACCTGCCTGACAACAGTCTGTTTGTTGATTACCACAACAACGCTGAGCGAGCGGAGCGTTTCTATCAAGATGCGCAACAACGTTTTGCAAGCCGCAAAGTTGACCCGATGCGCCCATTGCTGCCACCAGATCAGTTATGGCTACGGATTGACGACATCAATCGCCAATTGAAACAATATCCGCGCTTAACGCTACATAACGAAAAATTACGCAATTCGGCACGCCAGAGCAATTTACCGGTCAGTGCGTTGCCGCCATTGACGATTAACGCCCAACAGAAAGAGCCGCTGAAACTGCTGCGCCAATTTGATGAGCAGTTTGACGGACAACTACTGTTTTCGGTGGAAAGCGAAGGACGGCGTGAAACCTTACTCGAATTATTACGCCCATTAAAGCTAAAACCGCACTTCGCACCGACCCTGTCACAAGCATTTGAAAATCGTCATAACCTGATGATTAGCGGCTTGGATAACGGGTTTATTTTGGATTGTGACAATCATACCCAACTGGCACTGATCACCGAAACCAATTTATTGGGCGAACGAGTGCAGCAACGCAAGCGTGATCAACGCAAAACCGTGAACCCAGATACTCTGATCCGTAATCTGGCCGAACTGAAAACTGGACAGCCGGTGGTACACCTCGAACACGGCGTGGGGCGTTACGGCGGTTTAACAACGCTTGAAACCGGCGGAATCACTGCCGAATATCTGATTTTAGATTACGCCAACGAAGCAAAGCTGTATGTGCCGGTGTCATCTCTCTATTTATTAAGTCGCTATGTCGGCGGCAATGAAGAAACCGCACCGTTGCACAAACTGGGTAGCGATGCCTGGGTGAAAGCTCGGCATAAAGCAGCGGAAAAAATCCGTGATGTGGCGGCAGAGCTGTTGGATGTGTATGCCAAACGGGAAACACAAAAAGGCTTTGCTTTTCAGTATAATAAAGAAGAATTCAAACAGTTTGCCGATACCTTTAATTTTGAAGAAACCATCGATCAACAGATGGCGATTAATGCGGTGATCAGTGATATGTGCCTGCCGAAAGCGATGGATCGTTTGGTGTGTGGCGATGTCGGCTTCGGCAAAACCGAAGTAGCAATCCGTGCCGCTTTTTTAGCGGTGAACAACAGCCGCCAAGTGGCGATTCTTGTGCCGACAACGCTATTAGCACAGCAACACTACGACAATTTCAAAGACCGCTTTGCCAATCTGGCCGTCAATGTAGAAATGTTGTCACGCTTCAAAACCGCCAAAGAACAAAAAGTGATTTTGCAGCAACTGGAACAAGGCACAATCGATATTCTGATCGGCACACATAAATTGCTGCAATCCGATGTGAAATTTAAAAATCTCGGGTTATTAGTGGTCGATGAAGAACACCGTTTCGGTGTGCGGCAAAAAGAGCGGATCAAACAACTGCGTGCCAATGTGGATATTCTGACGCTGACCGCCACGCCGATTCCACGCACCTTAAATATGGCGATGAGTGGCATGCGTGATTTATCGATTATCTCTACCCCACCGGCGCGCCGCCTGACAATTAAAACCTTTGTACGTGAAAACGATGATCTGCTGATTCGTGAAGCGGTGTTGCGCGAAATTCTGCGTGGTGGACAGGTTTATTACTTGCATAACGATGTTGCCACCATTGAAAACTGTGCAGAACAGCTGGCAAAACTGGTACCGGAAGCGCGTATTGTGATCGGGCACGGGCAGATGCGCGAACGGGATCTGGAGCGGGTGATGAGCGATTTTTATCATCAGCGTTACAACCTGTTGGTCTGCTCCACGATTATTGAAACCGGTATCGACGTGCCGACCGCCAACACCATTATTATCGAACGTGCCGATAAATTTGGCTTGGCGCAGCTGCATCAACTGCGCGGTCGTGTCGGACGTTCGCACCACCAAGCGTATGCCTACCTACTGACCCCAAATCCGAAACGCATGACCAAAGATGCGTTAAAACGTTTGGAGGCGTTGGAAAGTCTGGATAATCTCGGCGCCGGTTTCGTGCTGGCAACCCACGATTTGGAAATCCGTGGCGCCGGCGAACTGCTCGGCAGCGAGCAAAGCGGACAGATCGAATCGATCGGCTTCTCGCTTTACATGGAATTGCTCGAAAGTGCGGTCAACGCCCTGAAAGAGGGACGCGAACCCTCTCTGGACGAACTGACCCAACAGCAAGTGGAGATCGACTTACGCATTCCTGCATTGCTGCCGGAAGAGTATCTGGGCGATGTCAATATGCGCTTGTCGTTCTACAAACGCATCGCCAGCGCTGCTAGCCAGCAAGAGTTGGACGAACTGAAAGTAGAACTGATTGACCGTTTCGGTTTACTGCCGCAAGCCGGCAAAAACCTGCTGCAAATCGCAGAATTGCGCTTATTGGCAAAACCGCTCGCCGTGCAAAAAATCGAAGCCCACGCCCAAGGTGGTGCGCTCGAATTCAAAGCTAACGCCGAACTCGATCCATTAAAATTCTTAGCATTAATCAAACAACAGCCGAACATCTTCCGCTTCGACGGCCCAACCAAATTCCGCTTCAACAAAAGCACCGAAACCGCACAAGAGCGGTTGGCATTTGTGGAAGAGCTGGTGAAAAGTTTGTTGGATTAGCTTATTATTAAACCGCATTTTACTGCTTAACTTATTGAAAATCAGGCAAAGTGCGGTTTTTTAATCTTAATGCAGACAAGACCTTGCAAATTTTTAATCTCATCTTCCGGCTCACCTTTTAATATCTCCAATCCTTCTGTAGATCCAAACATCAACAGTCTCTACTGATAATGCTATTCATGTGGCGAAATATAAGAATAAAATTAGGTTGAAAATCGAACAGACTCTCCGATGCCCACTTCAATAAAAACATTAAATTTATTGAAATAAATTAATTCATCCTCTACATAAATTTTAAAAAAGTAAAAAATAAAATGTTACACAGCTCACGCTTCATACCATTTATATTATTTTTCTGCTTAGAAAATTACTTTTTTTGCCGTTTATTTTTATATTATGCCATTCTACCTATGTAACAAAAAATGAATATTAATGAAACTTGATGTAACCATTTAAAAAATCATGTTTTTTTGTTTGACCAAAATCACAAATTTGACAGTCTATTGAATATTATGATTGATCGTTATCACACTTTTCGCATAGGAGTATTGCTCCGTTATTGAAGTAAAATATAAATATTTACTATCAATCAAAGCCTGCTCCACTGCTTTTCGATAAACTTCTCTTTATTAGCCCACTCTATGAGGTGTTTTATGAACAATACATTTATTTTGAACTCATCAATTCATTTACTAAAAAAATCTTCACTCGCAATTTTAATTTCCTCCTTTTTTGCTACCAGTGCTTTTGCTGCCCCCCTAAACGCAATACAAAAAAACGAAACATTTGTATCATCAACATTAAGCAATGCCATCCCATCTATTTTTACTTACAGTGCTCTAACACCGTTTAGTTCTCCAGTTAATGTCACGGATACCTTTGCTGCACAAAATGCCTTTCAGCTAGAGAGTGGTTCACTAACATTTCGTTTCAAAAATTCTGAAGCAACACAATTAACTGCTTTATTAGGGGTTTCAAACTCAAAAAAAGATAATGACTATATTCTTTTCTATGTAAATCGAAAAGCCAGTGCCGATGCTTTCGGAATTGAAATTAGAAAAAATACAAATTTAATTCCAAATAATCAACTTGTTACTGCTGATATTGCAAGAAATGACAGCGAATTCACCACCGTTACTTATACCTTTGATAAATTAAATAAAAAAATCATGATTTATGTCAATGGTACTTTACAAAAAACCTATCACGGTGATACCAAATTCTTTAAAGATATTGAAGGGTTAGATGCGGCTTATGTCGGGCGAACAAAACGTGCAAGCGGTACACGCGAAATGACATTTACCGGTAATGTTTATTATGCAGGGGCTGAACCAAAAGTATTAACCGCAGAAGAAGTTAAAGCAGAACATGATAAATTAACCAAAAACTATGTTCTTGAATATAATGCCTATCTTGAAAACGAAGCGGCTAATATCAAATATGCAGAAGATAAACATAACAAACTCGGCTCTTATATGAGCACAAAAGACCCACTATTTCAAAAAGGTCAAGGAGATGCAAATAATTACCGTATTCCGGCACTTTTAACCACCAAGGATGGTGTTGTGATTGCAGCTATCGATAAACGTCATCAACATGCCGGTGACTGGGGCAATATTGATACCGCCATCCGCCGTAGTCTTGATGGTGGAAAAACATGGCAAGATGATCAAGTGATCATCGATCTTGCCAGTCAAACTTATGGTGCTGCCAACGCTGCATTTTTAATTGATCCGCTGATGCTACAAGATAAAACCTCTGGACGCATTTTTATGTTAGTAGATATGTTCCCTGAAACTCAGGGATTCTTTGGCATAAATAGAGATCATTCATCAGAAGGTACCGGCTATAAAAAAATCAAAGATAACTACTACCGTGTATTAACTGGCGCTGATGGCGCACAATATACCGTTCGAGAAAATGGTATCGTTTATAACGAAGATCACCAACCTACTGAATATAAAGTGATTGTTGAAGGTGATGCTGCTATAGGCTTTAAGGATCTAGGCGATTTATATCATGGCGCAGAACGATTAGGTAATGTCTTTTTACAAACAGCACAACAAGGAAGTGATGCCGCCCCGTTAAAAGTACAGATCACCAGCTATTTATGGCTGACACACAGTGACGATAATGGTGCGACTTGGTCAAACCCAGTCGATCTGACCCCGCAAGTAAAAGCAGATTGGATGCGTTTTTTAGGTACTGGTCCTGGAACCGGTATTCAGCTACAAGACGGCACATTAATTATGCCAGTCTACTACACTAACAGCCATAATAAACAATCTGCTGCATTAATTATTAGCAAAGACGGCGGTAACACATGGGAGCGAGGTGAATCACCAAATGATCGTCGTTTAGCATCTACCGGTGGATCTCGCCTTCTAAATGATGATTGGAAGCAATTGACTGAATCCCAAGTTGTTGAATTAGATAATGGCGACCTGAAATTATTTTCTCGTAATTTAAGTGGACGAGTGCAAATTTCAACCAGTAAAGATAGCGGCTATACTTGGCAAAAAACGATTATCTCAGATGATATTTTACTTGATCCTTACTCTCAAATGTCAGTGATTAAATATTCGAAAAAAATTAATGGTAAAGAATATTTAGTTTTTGCTAATCCACACTCAGCTTCTCGTTCTAGAGTAAATGGCATGGTGTGGTTAGGGGAGGTACAAGACGATGGTTCAATTAAATGGAAATATAATACAACTATTACAACAGGAAACTACGGTTATAACAGCTTAACTGAATTACCTGACGGCGCTATTGGCTTGCTCTATGAAGAAAGTGCAGAGAAAATTCAATATGTACGCTTAAATTTACAGGAAATCGTTTGGTCAGAAAATCGAATCTATCGAGATAAACGCAGCACTGAACATCTAGAAGTTAGCTTAACCAGTGATCGTGCCGAAACATTCTACAAAATCGGTGATGGTGAAATGGTGAAAGTTGGCACTGGCGAAAATGCGGCTAAATTAGTTATCGAGGAAGGTACGGCAACCTTAAAACAGACCGCTGATGATAACAGTAAAGTTCAAGCCTACGCTGAAGTCACAGTAAAACAAGGCGCAACCGTCCGCTTAGCTGATGATAACCAACTACCGTATGACAAATTAATTTTAGAAGGCGGAAATGTCGATCTTAGCGGCAATACTATTACCGTAAATAAAGCTACTTCTGACACACAAACCACCGGTTTATATTCAGATAACATCACTGGGCACTTTATTAACAGCGCTGAACAAATGGCAACGCTAGTTTATAATGCTGGCGGTCAACACACTATCAACGGTAATCTGGGTGGCGTGGCTGAAAATCATCAGCCGAAGATGAACTTGGTATATAACCCTGATGGTGAAAATGCTAATCTTACGATTGACGGCATAACCCTGCTCAATGAAATTGATGTTAAAACAGGCAAAATCACCTACAAAGAAAACACACAGCATTTTTCTGAAACCACCAAAGTTGGCACAAATGCAACCCTCGCTTTAGAAAGCGGTACAACGGTGGTCGCCAAAGCTGTCACCTTGGCGCAAGATTCAACATTAAGTATTCATTCTGCTGCGGATAAGTTGGTTCATTTACACACTGAGAATCTCACTGGCGCAGGCAATCTCAGCAAAACTGGCGCTGGGGTTTTCCAACTTTCCGGCAATACCAAATTGGATGAGGGTAATATCAACATTAAAGACGGTATCTTCATTCTTGATGATGCGACAATTAATGCGAAAACGTTCACGCTTGCCAACGGTGCAACATTAAGCGGCAATGGTAGCATAACCTCAACCATGGCTTGGCAGGCAGGCGCCGTTATTTCCCCACATCATCCACTGACAACGGCTGTAGGCGAGCGCACTCGTGCACGTCCTTTTGAAGCCAACGCCTTAAACTTCACCGATATCATCAACCAAGGTGCAAGTGCGGTCTTGCGAGTAAATAATATCAGTGATGAGATGAAAGACTGGCAGCATGACTTCCTTAAAATTACCGGCAATGTCACCAATAACAGTGATAAAGCCATTCCAGTTGTCGTTAATTTGCTTGGTACAGAAAATGCAAATTCAGATATAAACGGCAACGGCTTTTACGATAATAATGAAGGGATTTCACTTATCCAGATCGGCGGCGAAGCAAAATTGGGGGTGTTTGAACTGATCAATGGTAACGTATTAAACAATGATTTATACAGCTATACCCTCGTTTCCTTTGATAAAGGCGCATCCTTGGCAAGTGAAAATAAAGTGAATGACAATCAAAACAACTTCTATGATTACCGTTTGCAGACACAGTTGATTGACTCACAAGGGAATACACCTTCAACAAGAATCACTGTTGCAGCAGCAACGACTACACCAACAACTACGGCGGTTACAGAAACAACTCCTGTTGCCACACCGGCACTCGGGTCACAAACTGCCTCTGGGTCATCTGCATCGAATTCATCGCTCTCTGCTCCAACAAAATCTGAAACCGTTAGCGAAACCACAAATTATCGTGCGCAAATCAATTCATTGATTCCATCATATATTGTGGCTTCAGATTTAGCGCTAACCCATAACAATATGATTTATCAAAACGTTGAACGACATTCAGCGCCTTTGCTTGATGATGGTCAGAACATGTTTGTCGCTTATTTGAACGGAAAAACAGATTATAAGTCATCAGCTGGATTCTTAGATTATGGCTACAACGCAGAATCTCGCTATAACGGTTGGATAGTTGGCGGAAAAGTGTGGCAGTCTGAACAACAAAACCGCACTTTGCACCTTGCTGTTAACCACGGGAAATATCACACCACTCCACAAGCTGCTGACGGAACAAGCCGTGGTAAGTACAAAACCTACGGTGCAAATATGAAATTTACGCAGCAATTTGGCGATGCTTACCTGGCACTCGATACCGGCTATCAACACCATAAAGGCGAGATCAGCGCTAACAACGACAGCGCCACGCTGGTGGCAAAAGCGCTACGTCTTGGTTCAGAAGTCGGCTATCGCTTTAGCTTAGGCAACATCGATTTGATTCCGCGACTGAATGTACAATTGCAACGTATGCATTTGAAATCAGATAGTGATTTATTTAAGATTCAATACGACAACATCAATGCCGTCACCACAAACCTTGGTTTAAGAACGCATTGGAGTCTCGATAACTTCATCCTAGGCTTAGATACTTACTATCAACACAATAGCAGCAGTAAAGGCGATTTGCTGGTACGCTCTGCTATCGCAGAAAGGAGCTTTACCTCAGGTGGACTAGGCAATTCAATCAATGTGGAAGCTGCCGCTGAATATCGGATTATGCCGAAATTGAGCCTAGGGATTAGCGTTGGTTATCAGCATAAAGTCTCGCATAATGCGACCAATAGCCGAAATGCCTCAGCGACTATTAAATATACGTTCTAAGTTTTAACACCATAACTCACCGCACTTTAACAACCGATCAATTGTTAAAGTGCGGTTTTTCTCTGTTTATAAGCCATACCATTCCCTCGCAATATGTTCTACAATAGCCGAACTCATCACGTTGTTTACCACTAAACGAGGGCATTATGTATTTAGAACAAATTAAAGCAGAATTAAACGAAGCGGCTGATGTGTTGCATAACTTCATCAACGATGAAACAAACATTCAACGGATTCAAGATGCCGCGCTGTTGTTGGCGCAGAGTTTTAAAAACGGTGGCAAGGTGTTGTCGTGCGGTAACGGCGGTTCGCATTGCGATGCGATGCACTTTGCCGAAGAACTGACCGGGCGTTACCGCGAAAACCGTCCCGGCTATCCGGCAATTGCGATTTCCGATGTCAGCCATTTGAGCTGTGTCAGTAACGATTTCGGTTATGAATATGTATTTTCCCGTTTTGTGGAAGCGGTCGGTAACAAAGGCGATGTGCTGTTTGGGCTTTCCACTTCCGGCAATTCACAAAACGTGTTAAATGCCATTGCAGCCGCTAAAGCCAAAGGCATGAAAGTGATTGCTATGACCGGTAAAGATGGTGGCAAAATGGCAGGTTTGGCAGATGTCGAGATTCGGGTACCGCACTTCCGTTATGCGGATCGCACGCAGGAAATCCATATCAAAGTTATTCATATTCTGATGATGTTAATCGAATTTGAAATGGCAAAAACGGCTTAAGTTTGATATTAGGTTCTTTTACACGAGGAGATCAGCAATGAACAATTTATTCAGTCAATTACAAAGCCGTCTTGGCGAGATGATGAAAGATGAAAACTTTTCCAAAATCGCCAAAAGTGCGGCGGTCGGCGGGTTGGCAGGTTTGATTCTGGGCAATAGCAGCGCTCGTAAAGGCGTTTTTAAGGCCGGAAGTTATGCTGCATTAGCCGGTGCTGCTTGGCTTGCTTATCAAAAATGGCAACAAAATAAAAGCGGAAGTGCGGTGCAAGATGTGCAATTCGACCCACAAGCCCAGCAAGAGGCGATTACTTATGCCAACAACACCTTATCTGATAACAAAATCATGTTGTTAACCCAGGCGATGGTGTTTGCCGCCCGTGCCGACGGGCAAATCGATGCGCAAGAAAAAGCGCAAATTCATAAAGGTCTGGAACAGTTGGGCTATGGAGAAAATGCCGATCAACTGGTTAATCAATGGCTCAACACCCCGTTAGATCCACAAGCCCTTGCCGAACAAGTCAATGACCCGCAACAGGCTGCTGAAGTCTATATGGTTTCCTTGTCGGTGATCGACCCCGACCACTTTTTGGAACAAGCTTATATGCAGCAACTGGCGCAAGCGCTGAAATTACCCGCCGAGTTGAAACAACAGCTGGAACTGGCGGCGAAATAATAAATTTTTAGCACTTCAACAGGGAAGCCACGCTTCCCTTTATTTTGCTTATTTATCTGTTTGTATTATTTTTATCCAACTTTGAATTTAATGCATCAAACCTGCATTTTTATGCAAATTTTTTGGCTTTTTTTGCGATTTTATTTGCATAGCGCTTTTTTTATCATTACTATTCCAGATTATTTATTCTCATAAACGAAGACCCTTTTCAGCATGACGATCAGTATTAAAAACCTCAATTTTTTTTACGGCAAGAAGCAAGCCCTATTCGACATTAATTTTGAATCGCAAGACGGTGATATTATCGTGTTGCTCGGGCCGAGTGGCGCCGGCAAAAGCACCTTAATCCGCACACTGAATCTGTTGGAAGTGCCAAAGAGCGGTCAGTTAACGATTGCCGGTAATCAATTTGAATTATCCGCCAATACCGATGCCAAGAAAATTCGTAAGCTGCGTAAAGATGTCGGTATGGTGTTTCAGCAATACAATCTGTGGCCACATTATACCGTGCTGGAAAACCTGATTGAAGCGCCGATGAAAGTGTTGGGACTCAGCAAAGCTGAAGCGGTTGAACGTGCTGAAGGGTTGCTGAAACGCTTACGGGTTGAGGATCATGCCAACCGTTTTCCGCTGCACCTTTCCGGCGGACAACAACAACGTGTCGCGATTGCCCGTGCCTTGATGATGAAACCACAAGTGCTGCTGTTTGACGAACCAACCGCAGCGCTCGATCCGGAGATCACCGCACAGGTGGTATCCATTATCGAAGAGCTGAAACAGACTGGGATCACTCAGATGATTGTGACTCACGAAGTTGCCGTGGCACGCAAAGTGGCGACCAAAGTGATCTATATGGAACAAGGGAAAATCGTTGAAATCGGTGCCTCTGACTGTTTCAAAAATCCAAAAACTGATGCTTTTGCACAATATTTATCACACTAAATTTATTACACTCACTGTTAGTTATACTTAATTTTACTCTCTTCGTTAAGGAGCTTACCATGAAAAAACTGCTTGCCACCGCACTTTTGGCGACCGCCTTCTCTGCCAACGCATTGGATATTACCTTTGCGACCGAACCAACTTATCCGCCATTTGAAAACACGGATTCCAGCGGAAAAATCGTGGGTTTCGATATTGATATCGCCAATGCTATTTGTGCCGAAATCAAAGCAAATTGCCAATTCCAAAGCCATGCGTTCGACAGCCTGATTCCAAGCCTGAAATTCAAACGTTTTGATGCCGCTATTTCAGCCATTGACATCACCGCAGAACGAGCCAAACAAGTCAGCTTCAGCGATCCGTACTATGACAGCTCCGCCAGCTTTATCGCAGTGAAAGGCAAAGCTGATTTAAGCAGTGCGAAAAGTGTCGGGGTACAAAACGGTACCACCTTCCAACAATATATTGCCGCAAACGGCAAACAATATAGCACAAAATCCTACGCTACCTTGCAAAGTGCGATTTTGGATCTGAAAAACGGACGTATTGATATTATTTTCGGTGATACCGCAGTTCTTGCCGACTGGATGAAAACCGACGACAGCTTAACATTCGCCGGAGACAAAGTGACCGACCCAAATTATTTTGGTAATGGTCTCGGCATTGCCGTCAATCAAGCCAGCACCGAATTATTGGCGGAGTTGAACAAAGGCTTGGCGGCGATTAAAGCCAACGGTGAATACCAAAAAATTTATGACACTTGGATGTCCGGAAAATAATCATCTTTTATGTTTAGCAATTTTCTCTCGCTAATGCTTTCAGCCACCCTGATGACCTTGGGGTTGGCTGTTTGTGCTTTGATTTTTGGTTTGCTGTTGTCGATGATTTTTGTGGTGCTAGAAACTGCCAAACTGAAATGTATCCGCCATACCACTTCGGTACTGCTGACTTTGCTGCGTGGCTTACCTGAAATTCTAGTGGTGTTACTAATCTATTTCGGCTCGACGCAGGTGCTGTTTATTCTCACCGGCGATTTTATTGAATTCAGCCCATTTTGGTCTGGCGTCGTTGCCTTAGCCATTATTTTTGCGTCCTACGCCTCACAATCGCTGCGTGGTGCGATTCAAGCAATTCCCCTCGGACAGTGGGAATCCGCTGCTGCGTTGGGTTTAAGTCGCTCACAAGCCTTTATCTCGATTATCATGCCGCAAGTGTGGCGTCACGCCTTGCCGGGCTTGAGCAATCAATGGCTGATTTTACTGAAGGATACCGCACTAGTGTCGTTAATCGGCGTAAACGATCTGATGCGCCAGGCAGAACTGAGCAACGCTAACACCCACCAGCCGTTTACTTGGTACGGCATTGCAGCACTGCTCTATCTTGCGGTCACCATTCTCAGCAAAATCGGGATTGCCCGCCTAGAAAAACGCTTCACCCGTTTTGAAAGAGAGGCAGCATGATCAGTGACTATTTTGCAGTTATCGCACAAGGTATTCCAACCAGCCTTGCATTGACAGCGGTCGCCTTAATTATTTCGTTTATTTTGGCAGTGTTGTTTACTTTTATCCTATCGATGGAAAACCGCACTTTGAAAGCGCTAGTCAACGGTTATATTACGTTGTTTACCGGCACACCTTTATTGGTGCAGATTTTCTTAATCTATGCCGGTCCAGGGCAATTCCAATGGATTATCGACAGCCCGGCTTGGTCACTGCTGTCCAATGCCTGGTTTTGCGCAATGTTGGCGTTGGCACTCAACAGTGCCGCCTACTCTGCACAGCTATTCCACGGCGCGGTGAAAGCCATTTCGAAAGGACAATGGGAAAGCTCAGCGGCACTCGGTTTAAGCCGCTGGCAAACGCTGCGGATTTTAGTACCGTTTGCGCTAAAACGGGCGCTGCCGTCTTACACCAATGAAATCATTTTGGTGTTCAAAGGTACCTCGCTGGCTTCAACGATCACGATTATGGATATTATGGGCTATGCCAGACAACTATATGGTACACAGTATGATGCGTTGCTAATCTATGGTATCGCCGGAGCGATTTACCTGATTATCACTGGGATTGCGACCTTATTGCTACGTCGTTTGGAGAATAGAACTCTCGCGTTTGAACGTTTAGAAAGTAGTAAAAGCCACTAAACTCAAGCCATTTGCGGTTGCCATTTGAATTTTTACAGTGTAGTATTTAACAAGTAGTTCAATAAGCTACTTACTAAATATCCCTACAATTTGAAACAAAAATCGCAGGAGAGGTTATTATGAAAATAATTTGGGCATTGATTTTAGCCGCAACAATTGGAACATTATCCGCTTGTAACACGGTGAAAGGCGCAGGACAAGATATCCAATCTGCCGGTGAAGCGATTGATAATACCGCAACCAAAGTTCAGAAAAAGATGTAATCTGAACCTCAGTACAGCTCTAATAACCATAATGGGCATAGTAGACAAAAA
>NZ_VDHF01000093.1:0-592 GCF_006228025.1 Testudinibacter crocodili | reverse complement strand
GGCGATTGTAATAATAAAATGAGTAGTCAAAAAGAGAGGAGTATCTATAGCTATGCCTAGATAAACAATAAGATAAGAAAAAAGGCTCACGACTATTATCCAAGTAAATGTCAGAAAAAATTTAAACACAAAAACGATATTAAAACCGATCTCCATATCATCTAACACGTTACGTCGGCTTCGATAACGTGCGGCAGCACTATGTTTAATTATTGGTATAAATTTTAGTATACTTTCTAAGATATACATTAATGGGCGTTCTATCAACATAAAACCAACTTTACAATGCAATTTCCAAGCAAAATAAAACAGGTAATTCCAAAAATATTTTATTTTATTCATATAATAAAATTTAATACCTCAACACTTCCAACTTTTACAATAAAACTGTTTTCTTATCTAATAATCATGGTTGTAAAATTACGATAATAAATTTTTTTATCAATTCCTCATGAGTTTAGAGAAGTGATAGTAATCTGTCTATTTCTCTAATATGCCATCAACCAAAAATTTGTATGATAGTACCGACAAGCCAATAAAAAAGAATGTTAAGTATATTTTTCTTATATTCTCTTTATACTTAAGTTTATTG
>NZ_VDHF01000092.1:0-21230 GCF_006228025.1 Testudinibacter crocodili | reverse complement strand
GTAGAAAAAAATTCTTTCAAATCACTTAATCAAGAATATTTAGACGCTCTCATAACAAATGATAATAATAAATTGAGAACATTACTAAATAAAATAGAGGTAACTCAAGGAAATTTAGAAAAATCATGGCTTAAGGCTTATATTTATGTAGATTTAAAGGAATACTCCAATGCACTACAAGTGATCCAATTAATCTATAATGAAACGCGTGATTACCGTACTCTGTTAAGAATCTGTATGCTGAAAGATAGAGTTGGATTATTTGATGAAAATTGTTATAACAGCGTAATTCTCAATTTTAGACAGAATAATTCTGATTACTATAATCTGGAACATTATTGGTATGCTGTTTTTTTATCTGGACAAAATGGTGAAATTATCAAGAATGATCTAGAGAAAACACATTTGGATAAAGAACAATTAAATTATTTACAGAATACGCCGAGAAAGAAACTTATCTATGATTTTTTTCCTGAGTAAGTAATTATCCTCTTCGGGCTTTCTCAAGATAGTACAAATTGTAACTTGTACTATCCCAGTGGGAGTGGTTTAGAGAACAAAAAACGACTTTACACATAAAAAAATGCAGTTAAATTTCCATTTAACCGCACTTTTATTCCAATATGGATCAAATAAGTTTACTCACACTCTTAAACTCCGCTAACTCGTTGAGCAAGCTGCCCATTGTTGCTTTCTCATCGTTGATTGCCATGGTAACAATCGCGCCTTCAACAATCGCAGCGTCGGCGATTTTGACTTTGGTTTTGTCATAAGGCATCTCCAGAAACTCGATCGCCATTTCACTGTTTAAAATTGAGCTGCCGATATCAGCAAAGATTAAGACGCCATCATCAGTGTAAGCCTGCTGGATCGCTTCTTTAATTCGCATTGGATCAGACCCCAAATGCCCACCATCAGTACCGCTGCCATTCAGCAGCGGAAAATCGTACTGTTTTACTTCACGGCATAATTCAATGACTTCATGCGCCAATTTTTCACTGTGCGAAACGATAACAATGCCTAGCATATTTTCTCCTTAGTCGCCTGCTCTGCCAAGGCTTCACTGATCGTTTTGATCATCAGGTAAGATGAAGCGGCGCCCGGATCAAGATGCCCAAGGCTTCTTTCGCCCAAATAACTGGCTCTGCCTTTGGTGGCAATGATATCACGCGTAGCATTTAATCCGTCCAGTGCGCTTTGTTCAGCCGCCGCAAACCCTTGGCTAAGGGAACCAGCTTGAGAAATTTCAGCCAGAAAGGCTTGATAAGCCGGAATTTGGCTATCCAACATCGTCTTTTCACCCAACACCGCTTTGCCACGCTGTTGAATAGCGTCAATCATCTGTTGCCAAGTGTCGGCAACCACCTGTGCATTGAGTGTCGTTTGGGTTTTCAATACCGCACTTCCCTTGATTAAAGCGCTGGCATACAATGCACCCGATGCACCGCCAACATTCGACATCAGCAACATCGCCATCTTGCTCAACACCTCTGCTGCAGACAAATTTGTCATATTCGGCAATTCAGCCGCGATTTTCTCGAAACCTCTGGCTAAATTAACCCCGTGATCGCCATCGCCAATTTCCCGATCCAACTCGGTCAAATAGTCTTTGTTATCGCTAATCACTTGGCAAATTGACTTGATAATCTCTAATCGTTCCATCTGTTATTCTCTAATCTTGTGTTGATTAACTGCGTTTAAAAGCGACTGTGTCGGCTTTAGCCTGCAACATGTGTTTCATTTCTGAATCCAATTTGCTCAAGGTGATCGAGAACCCCCCCATATCCAAAGAGGTCATATAGTTGCCGACCATCGTATCCACCACCCGAATATTTTTGCTTTGCAGCACATCGGCAACTCGATTGTTGATAATAAACAGCTCAATTAATGTGGTTTCACCCAAGCCGTTGACCAACACCGCCACTTCGTCTTCCGCACTTAAGTTTGATTCCGCCAGTAATTTTTGCAATAAATAATCAACATGTTGATCCGCACTTTGGATTTTTTCCCGATGCGTACCTGGCTCACCGTGAATTCCCAAACCGATTTCCACTTCGTCATCCGCCAATTCAAAGCTCAATTTACCGGTGGTTGGCACTAAGCAAGGTTTCAACGCCATACCGATGGTTTTGGTGTTGGCAATCACTTTGTTGCCAAACTGTGCCAACGCTTCCAGTGAATAGCCATTTTCTGCCGCCGCACCGACCATTTTATGCACCAATACCGTACCTGCGATACCCCGTCTGCCAACGGTATACGTACTGTTTTCCACCGCAATGTCGTCATCAACAATAATTTTGCTGACCGAGATACCCTCCATAGCTGCCATTTCTGCTGCCATTTCAAAATTCATCACATCGCCACTATAATTTTTGATGATCAATAGGACACCTTTGCCACTATCGACTGCTTTGATCGCCTCATACACTTTATCAGCACTCGGTGAAGTAAACACCTCGCCTGCCACTGCGGCATCCAACATGCCGTAGCCAACAAAACCGGCATGCGCCGGCTCATGTCCGCTGCCACCGCCACTAACCAAGCCGACTTTCTGTTGTTTTTTTTGTCTGCGAACGACAATCGGGAAATCCTCCACTTGTTGCAACATATTTGGATAAGCCTTCAGCATACCTTGAAGCATTTCACTCACGATATTTTCAGCCTGATTGATCATTTTTTTCATAATTCATGCTCCTTCCTAGCATTAGAGTCTGTTGGTCGTTGTTTATCAAATTTCAGTGTTCAAAATCAAAACTGTTGTAATCGCTTTTTTGTTTTAAATCAATCATTTTATTTTCGAAAACAAACATAGATCAAATTTTAAATAACAATGGAATATCGATCTAATTTTCAAGATGAAACAAAAGGTTAAAAAGAAGTTATCTTGAATAATTATTTCAGTGTCTAGTTATTTCATTTTTTGATGTAAGTCACAAAAATTCGAACATCAAAGTAAATCCTATTGCTAAAAAAATAAAAAACGATATCTTCTCCAATTTTAATAATAATGATTATCAATATTATTGATAAGTTAAAAGGATAAGAAAATGGATAACTCCTCTACAACCACATTGTTACTAATCTGTGCTTTAGCTAGTGCCTCTATGGCTCAAGCCCATTCCTCTGAAATACTCGATACTATTCATGTTACTGCTAATAAGGAACAAAAGGACGAACAGGGTAAAGATGATGTCTATTACCGCAATATTACTAATATGTATGCCGATAAGGAAACGGTAGAGCGTTATAAAGGCGCATCGCCGGCAGATTTATTACAGGAATTTAATGGGGTTTACAGCGGTGATGCGCGTAACAGCGGTGCGGTCGATCCAAATATTCGCGGGGTGCAAGGACAAGGACGCATTCCGGTAACCATTGACGGCACAGAACAAGCAATTACGACTTGGCGTGGGTACAATGGAGCGAATAACCGCAACTATTTAGATCCGAATTTAATCAGCAATATTACGGTTGAAAAAGGTCCGGATATCGCCTCTGGCAATGCGTCCGGTATCGGTGGCTCAGTCAAAATGCGCACCCTTGATGCCGATGATATTGTTCGTGAAGGGCAAAAAGTTGGTGTGGAGCTGAAATTGGAAACCGCGAATAATTCGGTGAAAGAGCGGATTCCAGATTTTAAATGGGGGCAAGATTATCGTGAAGCCGGTGATGGCACACCGGGGGATTTTTCTGCGGTAACCTTGGTAAAACCCAAACAAAAAGGGCAATTTTTCAAAGATAATGCAATGCGTTTAGCCGTGGGGGTCAAAGAGGAGAAATTTGATCTATTGGCGGCATACAGCTACCGCAGCAAAGGCAATTATTTAGCCGGTAAAGGCGGTGCACATAAGTATGAGGCCGAAATCGATCTGAAAGACGGCGGGCGCACACTGAAACAAATGGAGCCGAATTTGCCTTTTGCCGCCTCAATTTACCGCCCCGGTAGTGAAATTCCCAATACCTCCAGCATGATGGAGTCTTATTTATTAAAGGGGACACTGCACTTTACTCCGGAACAGAATTTAAAATTGGGTTATCGCGACACTAAAATCACCTACGGTGAAATTATGCCTTCTCGTTTGGATTTCAAAGCGTTTCACGGGTTTGTGCCGCAATGGCCGTTGGCAACCGTCAAGCAAAAGGCGTTTAATGCAGATTATGCCTACAACCCGCAAGACAACCGTTGGGTCAATCTCAAAGCCGGTGTGTGGTACACCCAGACCGAAAGTGACACCAATACCTCCGGCGGCAATCCGCGTGAAATGGAAAACCGCGATGTAGAGTGGACCCTGGCAACCAGTGGCTGTGTGCGGGTTAATCCTAATCCTGCCACACCGCATGATTATTTTTTAATTGATCACGCCTGTTTAGCCGCCAAAGGGGGGCGTTGGATTGCGGAAAATCCGAATACCAACGGCAAATACAGTTATGTCAATGCGGCACAAGTGAATGCTTATAACACCCGACGCGGTTTCAATTTAAGTAACACGATGAATTTAACCGAACAGTTGGATCTCACGTTGTCCGGCGCCTTTCAGAAAGAGCGTTTGACCAGCAACCATTTTAAATCAACCCCAAATCCCAACAGCACATGGGAATCGCCGCCACGCATGGGGCGTCGTCAAGAATGGGATATTGCCTTTAATTTCAACTACCGCCCGACCAATTGGCTAATTCTCACTGCCGGCGCGCGTTACAACGAATATTGGTCGTTTGATGATTATTTACAGCGCTTGGTCGATTCTGGTGAATTATACAAGGGTTTTCAAGTCAGCAATCGTGAACCCAGAGCGGCAGCAGGTCACTCAATTGCTTACGAGCGTGTTTTATCGCAGAAGGAATGGGATACCCGAAGTGCACTTGTTCGTGATTATGATCAATCCTATGTAAAGGAAGATGCAGAAAATGAAGTGATTAAAGCAAAAGAAGCAGAATTATGGGAAAAAGTTCTAGATCCTAATTTATCTAATGATGAAGTTGAAGAAATCAGCGAGCAAATTTGGGCATTAGATAAGCAAAAATCTGGAGGATATGGAGAATTGCGCAAAGAGATTCGTACAAAACTGACTGATATGGGGTGCAGCAATAATTGTAAGTTTGGTATGGAAGACAAAGTACAAACATTTAAGCTGCCTTTTCACAGTGATGGGCGTCCACGCGCTGCCGATAATCCATTTGTGAATGGTACATTGAAAAACGAAACCGTAATCAATCCGCTAACTGGCAAAAGTGAAGCCAAATATCAGCAAGTCGGTAGTGGTGGAGAGTATTACACGACATTGAAAAAATCAGAGCAATTGACCGAAGTAAAAAAACGTCGCGGCAGAGCCTTCTCACCGGCATTTTCTGCCACGGCATTTATCAACGATCAGCATCGGGTTTACCTACGCTACACCGAATATGCCCGTATGCCGAGTATTTTTGAAGATACAATTGGCTTCTCTTCCAGTAGTGACACCTCAGCGCGTTTTAAAGATAACTATCTGAAACCGGAAAAAGCGAAAAATATTGAAGTGGGTTATGTATATGATGCTTCGGCTCTTTTCAGTCGACCAAGTAAAGCAGATTTGAAACTGAGTTATTTCCACAATGTGACCAAAAATGTGATCGACCGTAGTACTGATTTCCGCTTTTATCAACTGGATAAACGGGTTTTAGAGGGAATTGAATTGCAGGCGCGTTACGACAACGGCAGGTTTTTTGGCGACTTAGGCGTGGTGTATAACCTTAAAAATCAAGTGTGTGATGTCAATGCCGCGATGGAAATGGATCCGGTTGAGCTGCGTGTACCCTCTTGTATGACTGGTGGTTTTGCCTGGGGCTATTTGCGTACTCAGTTACAACCAAAATATTCGATCAGCAGCAATTTGGGGGCACGCTTCTTCGATCGTAAGCTGGAAGTGGGAACACGCTGGCTCTATCACAGCAAAGCCAAAAACCGTGATGAAGACAGATTATGGGAGAAAGGAGTGCTGAATGAGGGGGTTTGGAATCGTCCGATGTCTTGGCAGCCGGTGCTGACACTGGACGCTTATATTAAATATGCCGTGAATAAAAACCTGATCCTTGAATTGACCGGTACTAATTTAACCAACCGTTACTATTTAGATCCGATGACCCGTTCGATGATTCCTGCACCGGGCAGAACCGTTAAATTGGGTTTAACAGCAAAATTTTAGGAAAATGGCGTAAATAAGCCCTGTTCCTAAATAAGAAAGGCAATAAAACCGCGACCGTTAATCAGGTTTTACTGCCTTGAATAGCTACACTATTTAAGTGTGATTTTGAAACTTGGGATTATCCTACAAAAAATAAGGAAATACGATATGAAAAAAGTCATTTTTTCCACCGCACTTTTAGCTTCACTGGTTAGCATGGGCGTAGCGCAAGCCGCGGTCACCGCCGGAATTAATGCGCCAACTGATAAAGGTAAGGTGTTCACGTTACCTGAGAAAGGATCAGCGGAGCATAATGGTTGGTTTCATACAGATGAGGAAGGATTACCTGGTGTTGATATTAAAGGTGTAAGTACAAAAGTAAGCAGTTTCAAATCATTAACGGGTGTAACCAAACGTACCGAGTTTTTAGGTGTATTTGGTGGTATTGATGATAATGATGTGGTTGTGCTGAAAATGAATAATATGCCAAGTTGGGTGCCTGGTTTCCATAACAAACTGGGCAATTTTGCCTTTAAAAAAGTCGGGGCGGAAGAGTTGTATTACGGGGAATGGCTAGTGCGCGACGGTGATATTAATCAAGATCGTGTAGTTTACTATGCCGGTAATAACAAAACGGCGAATATGCCGACGGGTGGAAAAGCAACTTACAGTGTGAGTGGTATTAATAAAAGTACTGAATTGAATCAACCGTTGCTAACTGGGTCTCTAAATGCTGACTTTAATGCAAATACGCTGAAAGGCAATATGCGTAAGAGTGGTTTGTTAATTTCTATTGATGCAGGCATTAATAATGCTGAGGCTAGCTTCAAAGGTAATGCAAAAGCCAATGGCATTAACGGTCAAACCGAAGGTAACTTCTTCGGCAATAATGCCGCGGCGTTAGCCGGTGTTGCCAAATTTGACGGTAATAACCAGTTTGACACCGCATTTGGCGGTACAAAACAATAAAACCAACAGGGGGGAAGAGATTCCCCCTTTTCTGCATTTTTGGTGTTTCTTTTTTATGGTGATCTGATGATAAAAAATGCTCGTACACTTTCTTTTATGGTTGTTGCTTGTTTCTCGGTTCAGGGCGTTTATGCCAACCCACAGGACGATCAAGCCGTACGCCTGTGGCAACAGCACGAACAGCAATTGAATCGACCTAATCCTGCTGAACAGTCGTCGCTAACTGATGAAATCACCTTAGACGGGCAATCATTCGAGGTTGAAAATAATGTGGAAGCCGTCGGACAAGCACTGTATATCGCACTTAATCAAAATTTATGGCAGTATGTTGCCCCTTTTTTAAGCCGATATAAAACCTTTCCCACCGCCAAAAAAGAGCTAATTTGGTTTGCCGAAGGCGCTTTGGCAAGAGAACAAAAGCAGTTGGATCAAGCCGAACATTACTACCGTTTGTTATTGAATGCACAGCCGGATTTTGTACGCGGTCAGCTTGACTTGGCTCGGATTTTATTTGAAAACCATAAAAACCGCGAAGCAACCGCACTTTTCACCCAATTGCGCCAAGCCGGGTTGCCGCCGATAATTGAACAGACACTGCAACAGTATCAATACAGTGTGAAACAACGTGATGAATGGCAGGGAACATTGAGTGTCGGCTATCAATATAGTGCCAATATCAATCAATCTTCACGTAAAAACAGTTGCTTATTGATGAGTAACCATCGTTGTTTTGTTGAGCGCACTGCGCCGGCGGCATTGAATGCAAAAGGCTGGCGTTATGATTTGGCGCTGCAAAAACACTCTTCCGTGTCGGGTAATCATGGCATTCAGTTTAGCCTCAACAGTTACGGACAATTTTATCCGCACCAACACCAATATAGCGAAAATACATTGCGGGTTTATGGCGGTTATCATTTCCAAAATGCCAAAACCGCACTTACCCTTGCGCCGCTTGTGGAATACCAAACGTCGGCAAACCATAAATATCAGCATGGGGTCGGGCTGCTGGCGGCGTGGTCCCAAGAACTATCCTCGCGGTATTTTTTCAATCTTCAGCTGGAACAAAAATATCAGCGTTATGCCACTGTCCGTTCGGGATTGGACAAAGTGCGGTTAAGTTCGGCTTACGCCACGTTATATTACAGTCTTTCCGAGCGCAGCACGCTGTTTGCCGGTGCAGACTGGACTTATCGCAACGCCTCAGATGATGTGAACCGTTATTATCTTCGCGGCATTCGTGCAGGGATTAATCATCAATTCCGCTTTGGCTTGAATACTACGTTAATCGGTTTGTGGCGCCTCACCGGTTATCAGGGCTATTCCGCAGCATTAGAAGCCAAACGTCGAGACCGGCAACAAATCTATATGGCGATTTTTAAAGTGCCGAAGTGGGAATATCATGGGATCACGCCAAACCTCACCTTAAAGCACACGCGCAATCGCAGTAATGTGGACTGGTTATATTCCTATAAACAAAATGAAATTCAATTTAACTTGGAATTTCGGTTTTAATATTAAGAAGAATGAGAGAGAGAAAAATAAAGATGCCATTTGATATTTCATCATTTTTGCACAACAGGGAGAGTGGCCGTTTCCCTCTCGGCAAGCGAATATGCCTTGGGGCGACAGTGTGCCGGTTCAACCGGATTTAATCCAAACGCAATGGGCGGCACTGCAAAATGAACAGCCGCAGAAAAACTTTGATCAAACCGAGCTGGCTATTTTGTCCCCATTATTCGAGCAATGGCAAGTTTGCGGTTTATGTGAATACAGCAATGAATTTTCAGAAATTAACCGTCTGGTTTTGACCACCAAAGGGCGGTTTTGGGCAAGCCAATTATTAGGCGCATTACAAACGTTTATTAAATCGAGGTCTTAACATGGATTTACACATTTTAAAACAAAAATTGAACGAAGAGCAGCCGATGGTGTTAGAGGAGTTTGCTTCGCAACATCAGGTGAATTTAGAACAGATTTTACAGGCGCTGGATTGCCCGATGATTTCAGGAGCGCTATTTGATCGTATATGGCATGAAATCGCCGAATGGCGTTGGGTGACATTAATCGTGCATACCGCCGACGGCATCTGGGAATGGGGTGGTAAATTGCCTACCGGCACTTATCGCCACGGATTTTTTAATTTACGTTCAAAAGAGGGGCTTTCAGGGCATATCCGTTTTGAACATTGTGCCAAGATTGCATTCTTAAAACGGCAATTTATGGGATCGGAAACGGCGAGCGTCATTTTTTTAAACTATCAAGGACAGGCAATGTGCAAAATTTTTGTCGGACGTGATTCTCACCGGCAACTGCTAAACGAGCAATTACAGCATTTCGAGCAAATGCAACACTATACTATTATTGAGGGGGAATAAAATATGGAAGATCGTCAACAACGCCTGCAAGATCGCTTAGGTCCTGAAATTCAGGAGTTGAAACAGCGCTGTCGCACACTTATGTTGGCAACCGTTGATGAAAAAGGGAAACCAAATGTGAGCTATGCGCCTTTTGTCAGCAATGAAAAGGGGTATTACGTTTTTATTTCTGATATTGCCCGCCATGCACACAATTTAAAAAACAATCACCAAGTTTCGCTAATGCTGATTGAAGATGAAGCCGACAGCCGCCAAATTTTTGCCCGCCGCCGCCTCTCGTTCGATGCTAAATCGGAAATCATTTCGCACGATAGCGCAGAATGGCGTCATGGCACAACAGCCTTATTAAAACGTCACGGAAAAATTGTTGAAAATTTAACTGAAATGAAAGACTTCACTCTATTTAATTTAATTCCGCAACAAGGATTATTTGTAAAAGGCTTCGGACAGGCATTTCGAGTTAGCGCAGACGATCTGATTGGCGCAATTCATTTGAAACAGGGGCATCTAACATAAAATCAAAGAGCTATTCAATCTTAAATCACTCAAATATTTGAAGCGATTACCCTGAGATAATCGCTTCAAACGTTGTACTTCGTCTCTGTTTTTACTTGGTCAAATCATCAAAAAACTTTTTCACACCGTCCAGAAAACTGGAGGATTTCGGGCGGTTTTTGCCGCTGCCTTCTAAGCTTTCTTCCAATTGTTTCAACAAGTTTCTCTGTTCTTCGTTCAGTTTCACCGGCGTTTCAATAATCACTTTACAAATTAAATCACCGGCATAATGGCTGCGGGTTGACGTCACGCCTTTGCCACGCATTCTGAACAGCTTGCCGGTTTGGGTCTCCGCCGGAATTTTCAGATTAACCCGTCCGTCCAAAGTCGGCACTTCAATCTCTCCGCCCAGAGCCGCCATAGTGAAGCTGATCGGCACTTCGCAATACAGATTATTGCCGTCACGTTCGAAGATATGGTGATCTTTAACGTGAATAACCACATATAAATCCCCTGCGGGTGCGCCATTCTCACCGGCTGCACCTTCACCGCTCAGCCGCAGTTGGTTGCCGGTATCAACACCAGCCGGAATTTTAACCGACAGATTTTTGGCTTTATGTACACGGCCGTCGCCATGGCATTTCGTACAAGGTTTCTCAATTTTTTTACCACTGCCATGGCAGGTTGGACAGACTTGTTCGGTGACAAAAAAGCCTTGTTGACGGCGTACTCGCCCCGCACCTTTACAAGTCGGGCAGGTTTCCACTTTCGAATCTGCTTGCGCTCCGCTGCCGTGACAGCTATCACACTCAGCCAAGGTATTGATCTTAATATCTTTAGTCGTGCCTTTAACCGCTTCTTCTAAGGTGATTTCCAAGTCGTAACGCAGATCGTCGCCACGCACTACTCGCTGACGACCACGTCCACCGCCGCCAAAAATATCACCGAACATATCACCGAAAATATCGCCGAAATCTGCACCGCCGAAGCCGCCTGCGCCGCCGCCAAAACCGCCTTGCTCAAAGGCAGCATGCCCATATTGATCATAGGCAGCACGTTTTTGCTGGTCGGTTAAAATTTCATAGGCTTCTTTGACCTCTTTAAATTTGCTTTCTGCGTCTTTATTGTCCGGGTTGCGATCCGGATGATATTTCATCGCCAGACGCTTATACGCCTTTTTGATCTCTTTTTCATCGGCACTGCGGGCAACGCCTAATATTTCATAATAATCACGCTTCGACATAATGGTTCCGTTTGCTTCTCTTGATTTGTTTTTATATGTGCAAAAGGGCGAAGATTACTCATCGCCCTGATTGGTGCTAAAGAAAGTAGATTTGAGCTTCTTTAATCGCCATCGACTTACTTGTCTTTCACTTCTTCAAATTCGGCATCAACTACGTCATCACCGCCTTTGCCTTGTTCGGCTTGACCTTGCGCCTGTTGCTGACCGGCTTGGGCTTGTTGCTGTGCTGCAGCAATCAGTTTTTCCGATGCCTGAATCAAAGCTTGAGTTTTGGCTTCAATCACATCTTTGTTTTCACCTTTGGCTGCAGTTTCCAACTCGCTGACCGCACTTTCGATCGCCGCTTTGTCATCGGCTGACAGGGCATCACCGGCTTCAGTCAACTGCTTACGGGTTGAGTGCACCAGATGATCTGCTTGGTTACGCACTTGCACTAACTCTTCAAATTTACGATCCGAATCCGCATTGGCTTCCGCATCGCGTACCATTTGTTGGATTTCATCATCACTCAAACCTGAAGAAGCTTTGATGGTGATTTTTTGCTCTTTACCCGTGCCTTTATCTTTGGCAGAAACGTGCAAGATTCCGTCCGCATCAATATCGAAAGTCACTTCGATTTGCGGCATGCCGCGCGGTGCAGCTTGGATTCCTTCCAAGTTAAACTGACCTAAAGATTTATTGTCCGCAGCACGTTTACGTTCCCCTTGCAACACATGAATGGTAACCGCACTTTGGTTATCTTCCGCCGTGGAGAACACTTGGCTGTGTTTGGTCGGAATCGTGGTGTTTTTCTCGATCAGTTTGGTCATCACGCTGCCCATGGTTTCGATACCCAATGACAACGGAGTTACGTCAAGCAACAACACGTCTTTCACATCACCGGCCAACACGCCACCTTGCACCGCCGCACCGATCGCAACCGCTTCATCTGGGTTCACATCTTTGCGAGGCTCTTTGCCAAAGAATTCAGCCACTTTTTGTTGTACCATCGGCATACGGGTTTGTCCGCCAACCAAAATCACTTCATCGATTTCAGATACACTCAAATCAGCATCTTTAAGTGCGGTACGCACCGGCTCCAATGAACGTTGTACCAAATCTTCTACCAAGGATTCCAATTTGGCACGGGTCAATTTGATGTTCAGGTGTTTTGGACCTGTCGCATCTGCGGTGATATACGGCAGATTCACATCGGTTTGTTGCGCAGAAGAAAGTTCAATTTTGGCTTTTTCTGCGGCTTCTTTCAAACGCTGCATCGCTAACGGATCGTTACGCAGGTCGATACCTTGATCTTTTTTGAATTCGTCCACCAGATAGTTGATCACACGGTTGTCAAAATCTTCGCCGCCCAGATGGGTATCGCCGTTGGTTGCCAACACTTCAAACGTTTTTTCACCTTCAACGTCATCAATTTCAATGATCGAAAGGTCGAACGTACCACCGCCCAAGTCGTAAACGGCGATAGTGTGGTTGCCTTTGTCTTTGTCCAAACCATATGCCAACGCTGCCGCTGTCGGTTCGTTGATGATACGCTTCACTTCCAAGCCAGCAATACGACCAGCGTCTTTAGTCGCTTGACGTTGCGCATCATTGAAATACGCCGGCACGGTGATGACCGCTTCAGTGACTTTCTCGCCTAAGAAATCTTCGGCAGTTTTTTTCATTTTTTTCAATACTTCGGCAGAAATTTGCGGTGGTGCCATTTTCTCGTCTTTCACTGATACCCACGCATCGCCATTATCTGCTTTCACAATGTCAAACGGCATAATATTAACGTCACGCTGTACTTCTTCGTCAGTAAAACGACGCCCAATCAAGCGTTTGATTGCAAACACGGTATTTTTCGGGTTGGTTACCGCTTGACGTTTTGCCGGTTGTCCGACCAACGTTTCGCCATCTTGTGTATAAGCAATAATCGACGGCGTGGTGCGGTCGCCTTCTGCATTTTCAATCACACGCGGTTTGTCACCATCCATCACCGCTACACATGAGTTGGTTGTACCCAAGTCAATACCAATAATTTTTCCCATTTGATTTCTCCTGTTAAATCTAAAATTTGTTCTCTGTAAAGCACGCGAATTGCTTCGATGCTTTTAAGATGCGGACTAAAAATTGAATTTCAACTGCTACGGTTAAATTTGTTGTAGCCGTCAAAAAACAACATTGATCCTGACTTGCAGCAATAAATAGGGGTGAAAACACAAAGTTCAAGGGCAAAAATCATTTTTTTGCGAAAAAATCTAAAAAACAGTACAACCGTATTCAAACTGCTGCTGGTATATTTTTCAGCGAATGGCTATACTCTGTTTACCGTTTAATTAGATCAACAGACCCTAATAAAAAGGAATTATTATGAAAAAATCATCTCTGGCGCTTGGCGCCATCGCAGTTTTGGTGGCGGCATGGGCTGGCGGCACTTGGTATTCCGGTAAAGCACTGGAACAAAAATATCCAGAATATATCGCATTCGCCAATGAACGAGTTACCAGTGGCTATAATAACCTCGCTCACGGCAATTACCACCTTGAAATTAAAAATACCAAACTAGAGCGCGGCTTTTTCTCGACTCAGATTGAAGATCAAGTGATCCTTACTGATTTAAAAGATAATTCTCAGCTGATACTCCCGTTCAAAAGCACAGCTGAGCACGGACCATTACCGTTGTCACGCTTAACCAGTCTGAAACTGATGCCGGTTTTAGCCGATGCGCATTCCGAAATGACCGAAGATCCGTCGATCAGTGAAGTGTTTAAAGCCAGTAAAGGCATTGCACCTTACAGCGGTAATTTCAGTATCAGCTATAGCGGGCAAATCAAGCAAAATTCAACCATTGCTGCTTTTGATTACAGCAACGAGCAATTTAGCATCAACAGCACGCCAATTTATATTGAAAGCGATACGAATCAAGAAGGCGTCGGCTTACTGAAAATGCGTTTGGAAAAATGGGTTTCCACTTTACAGGCGGATGAATTTAATGATCAATACCAACCCATCACCGTCAACCGCACTTTGACCTTCAATGATGTCACATTGGATTCCGATCTCAGCCCGACTGACTTCAAATATATTCCAAGCGGAAAGCAGCGTTTTGATATTGGGTTAATCAGCGTTGTTGATGAAGCCACAACCGATTACAGCGCACAAAATGTCGAGCTGAAAAATATTCGCTTCGATTACGACACCAATGTCAGCGCTCAATTTGCCGACTACCGCTTAAATAACAGCGTCGAAGCCTTGAGTGTAAACGGCGAAAATTTTGGGCAAATTGATTTTAACCTAAATTTAGGTCATCTGGCTGCCGCCGAGCTAAATCAAGTCGTTGAAGCCTTTAGCAACCCTGATCTGCAACAACAGCAGGCGCAATTGAACGAAGCAGGATTAAAACTGCTGCAACAACAACCAACATTGGCAATTCAACCGCTTAAATTGAAAAACAGTGCGGGCGAAAACCAACTAACTTTTGATCTGGCTTTCTCCAAAGCTGATCAACAAGCTGCACTAATGCAAGGCAAAATTCTTTCACTGTTCGATAAATTGGAGATGGACGCCAACCTCAATCGTCAATCTGCACAAATGTTGATGACCAGCTTGGCAAAGTTAGATGGTATAGAAAATCCTGAACAATATGCCGAATCTGAATTAAATCAGTCGCTTGAAGACGCTGTACAGCAAAAAGTGTTGGTCAGTAACGATAACGGCACAAACTATCAGTCCAAACTGATTTTGGAAAATGGCGAACTGAAACTGAACGGCGAAGTGATTCCGGAAGAGAGTATCGCACAAACACTGCTGTTTATGTTTATGGGCGGATTCTAATATCTTACCCAACCTTGGTTAAATTCATTTAACTCTTTAGGCTGTGCGGTTGATTCTGATCAACCGCACTTTTGCCTAAGCTGTGTTAAACTCAGGCAATTTCCCTAGCTAAACGAATATTATGAAACTCAGTAAATTCACCGATTACAATCTTCGTGTTCTGATTTATTTGGCACTACATAGCGATCGTCTCTGCACCATTCAAGAAATTGCCGCAGCTTACCAAATTTCAGAAAATCATTTGATGAAAGTCATTCACCATTTGGCAAAACAAAAAACTATTCTGTCCCGTCGTGGCAAAGGCGGCGGCATCCAGCTGGCACGAGCGCCCAATCAGATCAACCTTGCCAGCGTGATTCGTGAAGCAGAAGGTGATGATGGCACACTGGTCAAATGCCACAGCGAAATCGGCGACAGCGCATGTTGCATTGCACCAATTTGTCAGTTGCCGACGATTTTTGAGCAGGCAGTCGCCGCCTTTTATGAACAGCTTGCCCGTTATAGCTTAGCGGATGTGCTGCAACGCCCTGAATTGTTGGCACAACATTTTATTCCTGTCAGCTCCCATTTTGTCAATTAACCGATTCTGTCAGCTTCAATACACTCAATAAGGAACGTCTATGGCATTCGAGATTAAAAACTACCGGATTGATCGCAAAAACAGTTTCAAGATCGATGACTTTTCAACTAACGGCAAAAAAGATATTGCTGAAAATAAAGACGAACGCAATGCCATTCTGCGCGAACTGGCGCCGGAATTGGATCATCTACAAGATTTGCTGTATGCCGAACATCAACGCAAGGTGCTGATCGTGCTGCAAGGTATGGATACCTCCGGCAAAGACGGGACGATTAGAGCGGTATTCCAAAGTGTTGATCCGCTGGCGGTACGCACCGCTTACTTCAAAGCGCCGACTGAAAATGAGCTGGATCGTGACTATTTGTGGCGGGTGCACAATGTAGTGCCGCGGCGCGGTGAAATCGTGATTTTCAACCGCAGCCATTATGAAGATGTGCTGGTTACCAAAGTCAAAGGCTGGATTGATGATGACGAAGAACAGCGCCGCTTACGCCAGATTAACGAGTTTGAACGGCTGCTGAGCGAAACCGGCACTGTGATTGTCAAATTTTTCCTGCATATTTCTAAAGACGAACAAAAAGAGCGGTTGCAAGAACGGTTGGACAATCCGGATAAAAACTGGAAATTCAATTTAGGCGATTTGGACGATCGCAAATTATGGGGAGACTTTCAAAAGCAATACGAGAAAGTGATTAACGCCACCTCCACCGAGTATGCGCCCTGGTATGTGATTCCTGCTGACTCCAAATCCGGACGCAATGTGATTATCATGCAAATTCTGCTCGACACCTTGCGTGTGATGCAGATGCAATATCCAAAAGTCGACACCAGCAACTGGCCGAAAACCATCGATTAACCCTTTTCTTTCCCACCGGTTTTGGATAAGATAAAGCGCTCTCATCGGGGTGCATTATCTTATCTTTTTTTATGTGTAAGATAACGCTGAGAAATACCCGCTGAACCTGATCTGATTAGTAGCAGCGAAGGGATTTGAGATTGCGTTTCCACACTGGTCACCGCACTTGAATTCTTTTCTTATATTTTTATAAAAAAGGATTTCTATCATGTTTTCATTAGCACAAAAATTGTTAAACCGTAGCATTATCTCCGCCACCATTTTATTGAGTGCCAGTGCGGCAATCAGCGCTGAAAAACCAACCTTAACCGTCTATAGTTACGACTCTTTCACCTCCGATTGGGGCCCCGGTCCGAAACTCAAACAAACATTTGAGCAGCAATGTCAATGTGCATTGACTTTCGTACCATTTGAAGATGGGGTGACCATGCTCAACCGCCTCTATTTGGAAAAAGGTGGCAAAGCCGATGTGTTGATTGGTTTAGACAATAATCAACTCGCCAATGCCCGCCAATCCAGTTTATTTGCAGAAAACAACGTCGATTTAAGCCAACTGACACTGCCAATTGCATGGCAAGACCGCACTTTTATGCCGTATGACTACGGGCAATATGCTTTTATCTACGATCAACAAAAATTGAAAAATCCGCCAACAAGTCTGAAAGCCTTAGTCGAACGCCAAGATCTGAAGGTGATTTATCAAGATCCACGCACCAGCACCGTCGGAAGGGGGTTATTAGCATGGATCAACACCGTTTATCCGCAAGATCAGGTCGAAAATGCATGGAAAACCCTGGCGAAACACACCGTTACCGTCGGCAAAGGCTGGTCTGAAACCTACGGTGCATTCTTAAAAGGTGAATCCGACATGGTGCTAAGCTATAACACGTCACCGCTGTACCACCAAATTCATGAGCAAAAAGACAATTACGCCGCTGCCGAATTTGAGGAAGGTCACATTGTGCAAATCGAACTCGCCGCCAAGTTGAAAAAAAGCCAGCAGCCCGAATTAGCCGAGCAGTTTTTAGCGTTTTTACTCAGCCCCGAAGCACAAAAAACCATTGCACTGCACAACATTATGCTGCCGGTAATCAAAACCGAAGTCGAACCACGCTTTGATCAATTTACACCGTTCAAAACCTTAGCAATTCCGTTCCCGAGCAGCGACGATAGCAAAGCACAAATTCAAGTTTGGCAGCAGGCGCTTAGCCAATAAATCTAACTTGAAATGAACAAAGTGCGGTCTAAATTTAGCGTTTACTGCCAAAAACAGAGCTTGCTCGGCTTGGCGGTCATCGCTTTTTTGCTGGCGCTCAGTGGCAACAGTTTGTGGCAACTATGGCGGCAGAGTCAAGATTCCTCTTGGTCTGTGTTGTTTGCTGACCGCTACTTTTGGCATATTCTGCGCTTCAGCCTGCTGCAAGCCACGTTCTCAGCGCTGCTATCGGTATTTATCGGGCTGCTCACTGCTCACGCCCTGTTTTACCGCACTTTCTGGGCAAAAAAATGGCTGCTGAAAATTTTTTCATTAACGTTTGTCTTGCCGGTGCTGGTAGCGGTTTTTGGTCTCATCGGTATCTATGGTCTGTCCGGTTGGTTAAACACCGGGCTCGGTTGGCTGCAAATCGACTGGCAACTGAAATTCTACGGGTTGAACGGTATTTTGATCGCCCATCTGTTTTTCAATCTGCCACTGGCAAGCAAGATTTTTTTGCAGGCATTGCATAGCATTCCGCAGCAGCAGCGGCAACTGGCAGCACAATTGAACATTCGCAACGGTCATTTTTTGCGTTTAATTGAATGGCCTTACCTACGCCAGCAATTATTGCCGGTGTTTGCCCTGATTTTCATGTTGTGTTTCACCAGCTTTGCCATTGTGTTGACCTTAGGCGGCGGTCCGAAATACACCACGCTGGAAGTGGCAATTTACCAAGCGGTGACGTTTGATTTTGATCTGGGCAAAGCAGCGATGCTGGCATTGGTGCAATTCATGTTGTGTTTTGTGCTGTTTCAAACCAGCAGCTATTTTAGCCGGCATACCCCGACGCCACTCAGCACCCAACACCGCTGGCGACAGCCACTGAACCGCACTTTTGTCGCTGTACATTGGATTACGCTGATTAGCGTTGCGCTGTTTATCGCCCTGCCGCTGCTGAATATTATCTACAGCGGTTTAACCTCCTCAGCACTATCAAAAATCTGGCAAAGTCCGCAGCTTTGGCAAGCGCTCGGCTATTCGCTGACCCTTGCGCCGTTTGCGGCTTTGCTGGCGCTGCTGTTGAGCATTGCGCTGCTGATCGGGGCACGCCGTTTGCGTTGGCACTACCAACTTAAAACCGCCAACATCATGATCAATATCGGTATGATGATTCTTGCGATCCCAACCTTAGTCTTGGCAATCGGGCTGTTTTTGCTGCTGCAACAACTGGATTTTGCGGTGTGGCACTTGTTTCTTATCGTTGCTTTGTGCAACGCCTTAATTGCCATGCCGTTTGTACTGCGCATTCTGGCGACACCGCTTAACAACAATATGCACCACTATGAAAATTTGTGCCAGTCACTCGGCATTCGCGGATGGACACGTTGGCGCTTAATCGAATGGCACAGCTTGCAAAGCCCACTGCGCAGCGCTTATGCCTATGCGATGGCGCTATCGTTGGGAGATTTCAGCGCTATTGCCCTGTTTGGCAACCAAGATTTCAGCTCGCTGCCACGCCTGTTGTATCAACAACTAGGACACTACCGCAGCCAAGAAGCGGCAGTTACAGCCTTGATTTTACTACTGCTGTGCAGCTTAATTTTCCTTGTGATCGAGAAAAACGATGATCAACCTGATACAACTAGAATTTAATTATAAACAAATGCCGATGCAGTTTGATCTGCAAATTCGAGCCGGTGAAAAAATCGCGCTGATTGGCGCTAGTGGTGCCGGAAAAAGCACACTGCTGAACCTGATTGCCGGTTTTGAACAGCCAGATAGTGGACAAATTTGGCTGAATGGCGAAAATCACAGCCACAGCCAACCGCACTTGCGTCCGGTTTCGATGCTGTTTCAAGAAAACAATCTGTTTAACCACCTCAGTGTAGCGCAGAATATTATTCTGGGTCTGCAACCGAATTTAAACATCAACGCCGAACAGCAGCAAGCCGTGTTATATATTGCAGACAAAGTTGGTTTAACCCCGTATTTGTCCCGTCTGCCGGAACAACTTTCCGGCGGGCAAAAACAGCGGATTGCCTTGGCACGCTGTATGCTGCGTGATAAGCCGATTCTACTGCTCGACGAACCCTTTTCTGCACTGGATACCGCACTTCGCCAAGAAATGCTACAATTATTGGCACAAATCTGTCGTGACAAAAACCTAACCTTGTTGATGGTCACGCATCAACCGCAAGAAGTTACGGACTTTGTTGACCGCACTTTGACAGTTGATCACGGATCTTTAATCGATAATCGAATCTTGTAAACAGCTATAGGACAGGTTGATTTTTCATTACTTTTCAGCAACATCGTTTTCCGCTAACATAAGCACCAACTTTCACCGGACTGTCAGGCAACGACACTCCAATAACGTATTACCGAGGAACAATATGACGATTCAACCGGTCGAGCTCAGCCGTTTAACCCCACACCCAAGCCTGGAATATTGGTCAGTGTGCAAAGTCGAAGCGCTGTTTGAAACTCCGTTTTTAGACCTGATTTATCGTGCGGCACAAGTTCACCGCGAACATTTTAATCCGCAAGCCATTCAGCTTTCTACCCTACTGTCGATTAAAACAGGCGGCTGTCCGGAAGATTGTAGCTACTGCCCGCAATCCGCCCGCTACCAAACCGGGGTACAAAACCAGCAGCTATTGGAAATTGATGAAATTGTTGAAAAAGCCAAAATTGCCAAATCTCGCGGTGCCGGACGTTTCTGCATGGGGGCGGCATGGCGCGGTCCAAAACCAAAAGATGTCACAAAAATCACTGAAATTATCAAAGCAGTCAAAGCGTTAGGCATGGAAACCTGCGGTACCTTCGGCTTGTTGCAAGACGGCATGGCAGAGCAGTTGAAAGAGGCTGGGCTGGATTACTACAACCATAACCTTGACACTGCACCGGAACACTATCATGAGGTGATCGGCACTCGCCGCTTTGATGATCGCATCAATACCTTGGGCAAAGTGCGGTCTGCCGGGCTAAAAGTCTGTTGTGGCGGCATTGTCGGCATGAATGAAACCCGCAAAGAACGAGCCGGCTTAATCGCCAGCCTTGCCAATCTGGATCCGCAACCGGAATCGGTGCCGATTAATCAGTTGGTGAAAGTTGAAGGTACGCCGTTGATGGACGCAGAAGATCTGGACTGGATCGAATTTGTCCGCACCATTGCTGTTGCCCGTATCACCATGCCGCAAAGCTATGTACGCTTATCCGCTGGACGGCAAGGTATGTCGGAAAGCATGCAGGCCATGTGTTTTATGGCAGGCGCCAATTCAATTTTCTACGGCGATAAACTGCTGGTGACCGAAAACCCACAAGAAGACGGTGACCGCCTGCTGATGGAGAAATTGGATTTAGAGCCGGAAACTGAAGAAAACCGTTTAAAGTAATCTAGGGTGCATTGATCTTTTAAGTATATTATTTGAGCTAAAACTAATCCTTTTAGCCTAGCACGGCAAAGCCGTACTAGGTTACGCATAGATCAGCCGCTTTGCGGCTGCTTCAGAGAGGCAAAGCCTCTCATCAATGCTTAAC